>NZ_JBSFTP010000039.1:0-63162 GCF_053591315.1 Streptomyces sp. NPDC003042 | reverse complement strand
CGATCTGGGCGGTCGGGTGCCGCTGCGCGGGGCCTTCTCCCCGCCCCGCCCTTCCCCCGTTCCCCGGGCTCTGCCCGGACCCGCGCCTCAATCGCCGGCGGGGCTGGATGGTGCGGCGGGGCTGGATGGTGCGGCGGGGCTGGATGGTGCGGCGGGGCTGGATGGTGCGCGGGGCTGGATGGTGCGGCGGGTGGTGCCGCGGGGCCGAGGCGCCCGGGGGTGCCTCGGGGCCCGGCGGGTTAGAGGTAGGGGCCCGAGCGGATGGGGCCGTGGTCGTCGTCGTCCTCGTGCGAGCCGGTGCCCGGCGGGAGGGCGCGGCGCATCTGTTCCAGCTGGGCCCGCGCCGCCATCTGCTGCGCGAACAGGGCCGTCTGGATCCCGTGGAAGAGACCCTCCAGCCAGCCCACCAACTGTGCCTGCGCGATGCGCAGTTCCGCCTCGGAGGGGATCGCCTCCTCGGTGAACGGCAGTGACAGGCGCTCCAGTTCCTCCACGAGTTCCGGCGCGAGGCCGTCCTCGAGCTCCTTCACCGAGGCGGCGTGGATGTCCTTGAGCCGGACCCGGCTCGCCTCGTCGAGAGGTGCGGCGCGTACCTCTTCCAGGAGTTGCTTGATCATGCTGCCGATCCGCATGACCTTGGCGGGCTGTTCGACCATCTCCGTCACCGGGACCTCGCGCGACTCGTCATCGGCGCCGCCGACCGCCATCCCGTCCTGTCCCACGATCAGGACGTGCGGGGGACTGTCCTGCGACCGTTCACTCCTCGGCATCTCCATGCCGCCATTCTCTCGCACACCTTCGTCCTCACACGGTGTGCCCCCGTACAGGCGTGATCCACCCTGTACGGGGGCGGCAACATCAGCCGGCCGCCCGGCGGGCCAGCGCGCCGCTGGAGCGGGTGACGAGGGCGGCCAGCAGCGCCGCGCCGAGCGGGACCACGACCAGCAGCGCGGCGAGGGTGCCCCACGGCACGGCGATCGGGACGTACGGCACGGTACCCATGGCGTCGTACCCGTTGTCGACGCCGAACTGGTAGAGCCGTTCCATCTCACGCTGTTCGACGTGCCGCAGCCCCATCGCGGGCAGCAACCCCGCGAACGAGCCCAGGACGACGCCCATCAGGGCGATCACCCCGCACTGGAAGCCGCTGAGCGTGCGCCGGACCCGCGGGGGTGCGCCGACCGCCGCCAGGGTCTTCAGGTCGGCCTCGGCGTCCGCCTGGGCGAGCCCGGTGGCGATGCCCGCCGCACCGATGGTGACCAGTCCCGCGAAGACGAAGAGGGCGAGCATGCTCAGGTCGTTGTTGCCCTGGTAGCCGGCTTCGATGCGGACGGAGGCCGACACGCCCATCCGGTCCATCTCACCGTCCAGCTTCTGCCGCTGTTCGGTCGTCGCGGATCCGTCCAGGGTGAAGTACGAGCCGAACGGCGCCGTGGCCAGCCCGGCCGTCTTGACGGCCTGGGCAGGCAGGACCAGCTGGATGCCCCAGCTCTCGACGGTGTCGGGCGCCTGATGGACGGGGAGGACCTTGTCCTCACCGGGCAGTTCCTCCTCGCGCGCCGCGGGGTCCTCGGCCACCTCCTCGCCGCTGACGAGGCGGATGGTGACCTTGCCGTCCTTGACCTGGCGCTTGTCGAAGGAGACGGCCTTGCCCGCCTTGAGCGCGGACACGGAGCCGGGGTCGGTGACCGCCAGCGCGGTGAGCAGCCTTTCGTCGGCGACCACGATGCCGTACTGGGTGGAGTTGCGCCTCTCCTTGCAGCGCCAGTCCTGGCGCAGTTCCTTCGCCTGCGCCGGGGTGAAGGAGTTGGGGCCGTTGGGGCCGCCCGTGAGCGGGCAGCGCTGGTCCTCGGGCGTGATGATCTCGGTCCGGCCGCAGTCGCCCTCCGTGTCGCGAGGCTCGCAGCCCGGGTTGCCGACGACCAGCCGGTCCACGTCCGCCCGTACGGCAAGGGGGAGTTGCCTGGAGAGGGCCTCCCGCGTGGCGGGTACCTCCTTGTAGGAGCTGGTCTCGTTGAGCTCCAGCAGCCCGCCCCCGTGCGGGAGGGAGGCCACGTACTCGTGACGGCGCTGGACCTCCATGCTGTTCTGGTACGTGGCCACCGCGACGGTGCCGGCGACCGCGGCCAGTACGGCGGCCACGGCGGGGGCCGTACGCCCCCGGTTGCGCACGGCGTCGCGCAGCGCGAGCCGCGGCGACAGCGGCAGCCACCGTCCGAGCCGCCCGAACAGGCCGACCAGCGTCGGGGTGAGGGCGACGAGGCCCAGTTCGGCGACGGCGCTGCCGCCCGCGACGACGGTGGATCCCATGCTGGACGTCGTGCCGTACAGGGCGATGGCGGCGCCGCCGCCGACGGCGATCAGGCCGATGACGGGCAGCACCCGGTTGGCGTGCCGCACGCCGCGGCGGCCGGTCAGTGAGGCCAGCACGGTCTGCCGCGAGGCCGTGACGGCCGGGACGACAGCGGCCAGCAGGCCGGTCAGCACCGCGAGCAGGGCGATGCCGAGGAGTTCCAGCGGGCGGAAGTCCAGGGCGCCGAAGCGGATGCCGATCTGGCTCTCCAGGACCGGCCGGAGCGCGATGGTGAGGGCCACGCCGACGGCCGTACCGACGACGGCGGCCGCGGTGCCGATGACCAGACCGCCGGAGAGGACGATGGAGCGGATGTGCCGCCGGTCGCCGCCGTTGGCGCCGACGAGGCCGAGCTGGCGGCGCGAGCGCCGGGCGCCGACGGCGAAGGCGGGTCCGGCCAGCAGGCAGATCTCCAGCATGGCGAGGCCCACGACGGTGGCCAGAGCGGCCATCTCGGCGGCACTGCTGCCGCCGCCCCACTGGTTCTTGCTCTGCTGCTTGTACAGCGGCACGTCGGAATCGGCGGGCGGGTTCAGGGCGACGGCGCGGGAGGTGACGAACACCCCCTTGGTGTTGGCCTCTTTGACCATGTTCCACGTGAAACCATCCCCGCCGACCTTGACGAGGTAGGTCTCCCGGACGCCCAGACCGGAGCCTCCGGCGGCCCGGAGGGCCTGGTCAAGCGCGTGGTGCACAGTGCCGGGCGGGGCGATGAGCTCGTGCGCGTGGAGCGAGGAGGGCAGCTCGTACGCGCCCACGATCTTGTACGAGGAGGTCGCGCCGCGCGGGGTGACCGAGGAGCCGACGAAGAGCCCGGAGTCCTTGAGGAACTTGGTGGTGGCGATGACCTCGCCCGCCGCCTGGGGCAGGCGGCCGCGGTCGAGCGTGAGCAGACCCTTCACCAGCGGGCTGCGCGTGTCGAGTTCGCGGATGTCCGTGTCGAGCAGGCCGTGCGTCGTACGCACTCTGGCGTAGCCCTTGCTGTCCTTGACGGACTGGGCGCCGGCCGGGATGGCGGACTGCAGGACCTGCGGTGTCGCCTCCTTCGGGGCCTTGGACCCGTTGACGGAGTCGTAACCGCCGACGGGGGCGAGGCCGCCGCCGAGGGGCTCCTGGTAGATGGGCACGCCCATGCCCGGGGACCTCAGCTCGGCGTCGGCGTTGCCCAGCTCCCGCGCCAGTCTCTGCTCGGTGGAGAGTTCGGCGCTGCGCAGGGTGAGGTCGGCGGCGCTGACGCCGACGATCGGCAGGGCGAGCATCGCGAGGACCAGGGCGCTGCGGCCCTTGGCGCGCCAGGCGTCCCTGCGGGCTATCCGGATTGCCGCGATCCAGGCGTGGTACCAGGAGGAGAGCGGGGAGGTCACAGGCCGGCCGCCCGACCCGAGAGAAGGGAGTCGGGCCGACTGCGCAGGGTCTCGTCCACCACGCTGCCGTCGCGCAGGAAGACCACCCGGTCCGCCCAGGCGGCGAAGCGCGGTTCGTGCGTGACCAGGATCCCGGCCGCGCCCGCGTCGCAGCGCGAGCGCAGCAGGGCGAGGACGGATTCGCCGGTCTCGGAGTCGAGGGCGCCGGTGGGTTCGTCGGCGAGGACCAGGCGGCGGTCGCCGACGAGGGCGCGGGCGATGGCCACGCGCTGCTGCTGGCCGCCGGACATCTCGTCGGGGAAGCGGTCGGCGAGCTGGCCGAGGTCCATCTCCTCCAGTGCGGCGAGCGCCGAGACGCGCGCCCTGCGGGCGGAGACGCCGTCGAGTTCGCGGGGCAGGGCGACGTTCTCGGCGGCGGTGAGGGCCGGGATCAGGTTGTAGTCCTGGAAGACGTATCCGATGCTGCGGCGGCGCAGCGCCGCCAGCTGCTTGCGGTTGGCGGCGGTGATGTCGACGCCTTCGACGACGATCCGGCCGCTGGTGGGGGTGTCGAGCCCGCCCGCGAGGGTGAGCAGGGTGGACTTGCCGGAGCCGGACGGGCCCATGACGGCGACGAGTTCACCGGGATGAACGGAGAGGTTGATCCCGCGCAGGGCGTGCACCTCGGTGGCGCCGCTGCCGTGCGTCCGGACGAGTTGCTCCAACTGGAGCACGGGCTCTGAAGTCTGCTGGTCGGACATGAAGGGTCCCCCCTGGGACGGTGGTTCAGCTCCGCCGCGTGCGGGCGGCGCGGAGCCGGCCGGCGAACATGCCGGCGGCAGGGTCGGTGGCGGTGGTGGTGGCCTGGGACGTCGGCGGTTCGGCGGCTCTCCGGTCGGCCGGCTGGGAGAGCCGTACGAGCCGTGCCTCGCAGTGGTCGAGCCAGCGCGCCTCGGCTTCGGTCTGAAAGATCAGCTGTTCCAGGACCAGCAGCCAGGCCAGGTCGTCGCGTTCGTCCGACTGCCCCCGCTCGATCGCGGCGAGTGCCTGCGACTTGAGCCGGGTGTAGTCCTGCATGGCCTTGATCGTGGCGTGCCGCTGGGACTGGATGACGGCGCGGATGTCCACGCCGGGAGCGCCCACGGCCATGGCGAGCTTGATGGACAGCTCGTCACGGGGCGGGTTGGTGCGGTCGACGGGGCGCTCGTACCACTCGTGCAGTTCGGCGCGTCCCGTGTCGGTGATGGCGTAGAGCGTGTGCCCGGCGGTGTCCTCGCCGCCGGGGGCGACGAGGCCGTCGCGTTCCAGACGGGCGAGTGTCGTGTACACCTGCCCGACGTTGAGCGGCCAGGTGGAACCGGTGCGGGATTCGAACTCGGTGCGCAGCTGAGAGCCGTACCGAGGACCCCGTTCCAGTAGGGCGAGAAGGCCGTGACGGATCGACATACTCAGTATGTATACCGAGTATGCCCCGCTGCGCAAGCATCGGACACGGTCACAGCCCTAGCGCCCCCGGCGCAGCCGCATGCCCATGAAGCCGAGGCCCAGCCCCATCAGGGCCAGTCCGGTGCCGAGCGGCAGCAGGTGCGCGGCCAGGTCGGCGGCCCGGTCGTTCGGCTCGGTGCCGAGCGCGCTGACCGCGGCGGGGCGGCTCGGCGCGGCGCTCGGCGGGCCGGGCGGTGGCTCCTGGGGCGGGTGTGTCGGCCGCGCCGGATGCGCCGGATGCGCCGGGCGGAGAGGGTGCGCCGGGAGCAGCGGTCGTACCGGCCGGGAGACCGGGGCGAACTCCGGGGAAGCGGGCTCGGCCGCGGGCCGCCCGGGGCGCTCCCGCCCGACGCCCGCGACGCTGCCGGCCAGTTGCCCGTCGGCCTCGTCCCCTACGTCGGCCGGCGGTTCGGCGTTCGCGGGCGCGGCGGTGACCGGGGTGCGGACGGGGGCGTGGGCGGAGGTCGCGCTCGCGGGGACCGTGACCAGCAGTGCGGTGGCGGCGAGAGCGGCTCCGGCCGTCCAGTGCGGCACGCGGAGGCGTGGAGACACGGGGAGCCCCTCCCGTCCGAGCAGCCGACGTGACGTGCTCAGATTTGCATAGTGGGGCAAAAGCGGCATCCCGGGCCGCCCATCGGGGTGGCCCGGGATGCCGGTGTGTCGCGCGGTCCGCCTACTGCGGGTTGCCGGTGGAGACGACCAAGGTGAACTCGGTGCCCTCCTTGGGGATGTCGTCACCGGCGGTCGGCAGCTGCTCCAGGACGGTGTCCTGTCCGTAGACCGCCTCGTCGCGCACCTCGATCTTGTACTTCCAGCCCGCGGCCTGGATGCACTCCTTCACCGAGAGCAGGTTCTTGTACCGGAAGTCCGGCGCGATGACCTTGTTGGCGTCCTTGTAGTCCTTGGTCGGCTTCTTGCACTTCTCGGCTTCGATCGTGCGCGTGGTGTCCGGCCCCTTGTGGCCCGCCGCGGTGGACGAGGACGCGGACGCGGACGCCCCGGGGGTCCCCCCGCCCTGGTCGCCCCCCTTGCCGTCGTCGTTCATCGAGATCGCCGCGATCAGACCGCCGACGGCCAGCAGGGCCACCGCGATCGCGCCCACGACGACCGGCGTGTTGCGCCGGCCGCCGCCCGAACCGTGCGTCTGGGCCGGGGCCGGCGACGGCGAGATGGTGAACGGCGGCGGCGTCTGCGGGGCGTACTGCTGCTGCGCGGGCGGCGGGGTGTGCACGGCCTGGTGCGGGTACGCGTACCCGCCCTGCGCGTGCTGCTGGGGCGCGGGCGTCGGGGCGTACGGGGACGGCGGCGGAGTCTGCGGGGCCTGGTAGGGCTGCTGGAGCGACTGCGGCGGCTGCTGCTGGAAGCCGGAGTCCACTGGCGGGAACACGGCCGAGCCGACACCCGCGCCGCTGCCGCCCGTGGCGGCGCCCGGGACGATCACCGGAGCGCCGGTCTGTCCGGCGGAGATCACACGCATGATCTCGTCCCGCATGGCCGCTGCCGTCGGGAAGCGCTCGTTCGGGTTCTTCTTCAGGGCCCGCGCCACCAGCGCGTCCATCGCCGGGCTCACCGAGCGGTTGATGGAGGAGGGGGCGACCGGCTCCTCCTGCACGTGCGCGTACGCGATGGCCAGCGGGGAGTCCGCCTCGAAGGGGATCCGCCCGGTCAGGAGCTGGAAGAGCATGATGCCGACGGAGTACAGGTCGGAGCGGGCGTCGACGCCGCGCCCCAGCGCCTGCTCGGGCGACAGGTACTGCGGGGTGCCGACGACCATGCCGGTCTGGGTCATCGAGGTGACCCCGGACTGCATGGCCCGGGCGATGCCGAAGTCCATCACCTTGACGATGCCGCGCTTGGTCATCATCACGTTGCCGGGCTTGATGTCGCGGTGAACCAGGCCCATCTCGTGGCTGGTCTCCAGGGCGGCCAGTACATCGGCCGTCACCTTGAGCGCCTTGTCGGCCGGCATCGCCCCGTACTGGCGGACGTCCGCGTCGAGGACGGAGCCGAGCGGCTGACCCTCCACGTACTCCATGACGATGTACGGCATCACGATGCTGTCGCCCGAGGCCGAGCCGCCGAAGGTGACCTCGCCCTCACCCGTGTCGAAGACGGAGACGATATTGGTGTGCGACAGTTTGGCAACAGCCTGGGCCTCGCGCCGGAAACGCTCCCGGAAGGACGCCTCCCGTCCCAGCTCGCTGTGCAGCGTCTTGATCGCGACCTGCCGGTCGAGCGCGGAGTCGTACGCCAGGTAGACCGACGCCATGCCCCCCTCGCCCAGCAAATCCCGTAGCTGGTAACGGCCGCCGGCCAGGGAGCCGCCTGCGTACCGGCCCTGCGTGCCGTCCTGGCTCATGACTGTTGGTTCCCCTCGGGCTGTGTCCCTACGCGTCTGGCTGAGCGCATGTCGCGCCCAGTCTGCCGGAGGGCAAGCACACGTCAAGCCAGGTGCCCGTTCCGTGACCACGCCCCTACGGGCGGCTTCGCCCGAACGGCGAGCGGTTCCGAGGCTGTAGCGTTCATCGGAGCACCGGAAGAGGACCCACCGCTAGAGCGGACGAGAGAGACGACGGCGAGGACTGATGGCACCCGAACCCGAGGGAAACGGCGCCGGGATGACCGACGGTCCTGAGCACTGGGGCGCGGGCGGCCTGGTGGGAGACGGCCGTTACCGCCTCACCCACCGGCTGGGCCGCGGCGGTATGGCGGAGGTGTTCGCCGCCGAGGACGTGCGCCTGGGCCGCACCGTCGCCGTGAAGCTGCTGCGTGCCGACCTCGCCGAGGACCCGGTCTCCAAGGCCCGCTTCACGCGTGAGGCGCAGTCGGTGGCCGGCCTGAACCACCACGCCGTCGTCGCCGTGTACGACTCGGGCGAGGACCGGGTCGGCCCCAACGTCGTCCCCTACATCGTCATGGAGCTGGTCGAGGGCCGCACCATCCGCGACCTGCTGATCAGCGCCGAGGCCCCGGGCCCCGAGCAGGCGCTGATCATCGTCTCGGGTGTGCTGGAAGCCCTCGCGTACTCGCACCAGCACGGCATCGTCCACCGCGACATCAAGCCCGCGAACGTCATCATCACCGACAACGGCGCGGTCAAGGTGATGGACTTCGGCATCGCCCGCGCCCTGCACGGCGTGCAGTCGACGATGACGCAGACCGGCATGGTCATGGGCACCCCGCAGTACCTGTCGCCCGAACAGGCCCTCGGCAAGGCCGTCGACCACCGAAGCGACCTGTACGCGACCGGCTGCCTCCTCTACGAACTCCTCGCCCTGCGGCCCCCCTTCACCGGGGAGACCCCGCTGTCGGTGGTCTACCAGCACGTCCAGGACGCGCCCGTACCGCCCTCGCAGCTGCCGGACGGGCACACCATCCCGCAGGAACTCGACGGCATGGTCATGCGATCGCTGGCCAAGGACCCGGACGACCGGTTCCAGAGCGCCGAAGAGATGCGCGGGCTCGTCCAGTACGCGCTCCAGATGCTCCAGGAGCAGGGCGCGAACACCGGCACCTGGAACACCGGTCCGGTCACCATGACGCTCCCGCACGGCCAGCCCGGCGGCCCCACGAAGTCGGCGCCGCCGAACGGGAACGGCGGCCAACGGCCCCCGTACGTCTCGAACGCCACGACCTCGCAGTTCCAGCGGCCTATGGTGCCCGGGCTGAACCCGGACGACGGCTCCGCCTTCCCGGGCGGGGGCGGCCAGGGTGGCGGCCCCGGCGGCCGTGGCGGTCACGGCGGGTACGACGGCTACGACGACCGCAGGGGCGGCGGCCGGTGGAAGATGCTGGTGTTCGCGGTCCTCGCGGTCCTCGCCATCGCCGGCGGTGTGGCGTACGCGGTCAAGAACATGGAGGGCGGGACGAAGGAGGGCGGCGACGGAAAGCCCACCCACAGCTCCTCGGCCCCCTCCCAGAGCCCGAGCACGACGCCCGAGTCCCCGTCGTCCACCCCGTCGCCGGAGCACTCGCGTACGTACGAGGAGAGCTGGACGCCCACTCCGGGCCGCAGCAAGTACACGTCGAGCGGCAGCCCGTCGACGTCGGCCTCGTCGTCCCCGTCGCAGTCGAACAGCGCGTCCTCGTCACCGTCCGCGACCAAGTCTCCGCCGGTGACGCTGCCCACGAATACGCCTCCGGTGCCCACCGGAGGCGGCGCGAGCTCGCCCGCCAACGGCCAATGATCCGCTGATCGGAGCGCGTGCCGGTCCTGCCGGTCCGGGCTGTCGGTCAGCGCCTCTCGGCCTGGAGGCGGGCCACGTACGCGGCGGCCTGGGAGCGGCGTTCCATGCCCAGCTTGGACAGCAGGCTGGAGACGTAGTTCTTGATGGTCTTCTCGGCGAGGTGCAGCCGCTCGCCGATGACGCGGTTCGTCAGGCCCTCGCCGATCAGGTCGAGGATCTTGCGCTCCTGGTCGGTGAGGTGGGAGAGCCGGTCGTCCCCCCTGCCGTTCTTGCCGTCGCGCAGCCGCTCCAGCACCCGGGCGGTCGCGACGGGGTCCAGGAGGGACCTCCCGGCCGCCACGTCCCGTACGGCGCTGATCAGCTCATTGCCGCGGATCGCCTTGAGGACGTAGCCCGAGGCACCGGCCATGATCGCGTCGAAGAGGGCCTCGTCGTCGGCGAACGACGTCAGCATCAAGCACTTGATGTCCTCGTCCTGGGAGCGCACCTCGCGGCACACTTCGACGCCGCTGCCGTCGGGCAGGCGCACGTCGAGGACGGCCACGTCGGGGCGGGTGGCCGGGATGCGCACCAGGGCGTCCGCCGCCGTGCCCGCCTCGCCGACGATCTCGATGTCGTCTTCGACCGACAACAGCTCATGAACGCCGCGACGTACCACTTCGTGGTCGTCCAGGAGGAATACCTTGATTTTTCCGTCTTCGCGCACGAAGTCAGTTTCACACATTCACCTCTTCCCTGACGGGGTTACCCGGGATAACGTGCCGTTGTTCCGGCCCCCTGCAAGGCTGTGACCAGGAAGTGTTCCCGCCGCCGCCGATTTACTTGGATATCCAAGCAAAATCGCAGGTCAAACGGGGTTTCGCAGTTATGCGACGCACTGGGTAACGTGCATTGCGCAGGGCACTCGCCGGGGCACCTGTCACGCCTGAATCCCGTACGTGCCGTGCACCCACCCCGTGCGCGGGTACGGATACAGGTGAGCCGCACTGGTCCCCGGAGAACCCGGGTGCCGGACCGACGGAGGAGCACACGTGACCGTGGAGAGCACTGCCGCGCGCAAGCCGCGACGCAGCAGCGGCACCAAGCGGGCAGCAGGCGCGGCGAGCGCCCGCGCGACCGCCGCTGCCACCGCACAGCCGCACGACGCCGAGCCTCAGCTCGTACAACTGCTGACGCCCGAAGGAGAACGGGTCGAGGTCGGGGCCAATCCCGATGTCGCCGAGTTCGCCCCCTTCGTCGCGGACATCACCACCGACGACCTGCGCGGGCTCTACCGCGACATGGTCATGACCCGCCGCTTCGACGGTGAGGCGACCGCGCTCCAGCGCCAGGGCGAGCTGGGCCTGTGGGCCTCGCTCCTCGGCCAGGAGGCCGCGCAGATCGGCTCCGCCCGTGCGTTGCGCGACGACGACTACGTCTTCCCGACCTACCGTGAGCACGGTGTGGCCTGGTGCCGTGGGGTCGACCCGACCAACCTGCTCGGCATGTTCCGCGGTGTGAACCACGGCGGGTGGGACCCGACGATCAACAACTTCCACCTGTACACGATCGTCATCGGCTCGCAGACGCTGCACGCGACCGGCTACGCGATGGGTGTGACCAAGGACGGCGCCGACTCGGCGGTCATCGCCTACTTCGGCGACGGCGCGTCCAGCCAGGGCGACGTGGCCGAGGCCTTCACCTTCTCGGCCGTCTACAACTCGCCCGTGGTCTTCTTCTGCCAGAACAACCAGTGGGCCATCTCCGAGCCGACCGAGCGCCAGATGCGCGTGCCGCTCTACCAGCGCGCGCAGGGCTTCGGCTTCCCGGGCGTACGCGTCGACGGCAACGACGTCCTCGCGTGCCTCGCGGTCACCCGCTGGGCGCTGGAGCGGGCGCGCCGCGGCGAGGGCCCGACCCTGGTCGAGGCGTTCACGTACCGCATGGGCGCCCACACCACCTCGGACGACCCGACGAAGTACCGGCGCGACGAGGAGACGGCGGCCTGGGAGGACAAGGACCCGATCCTGCGCCTGAAGGCCCACCTGCTGGCTTCCGGGGGCGCCGACGAGGCGTTCTTCGCGGAGCTGGAGGCGGAGAGCGAGGCGATGGGCAAGCGCGTGCGCGAAGCCGTACGCGCCATGCCCGACCCCGACACCATGGCGATCTTCGAGAACGTCTACGCGGACGGGCACGCGCTCGTCGATGAGGAGCGCGCGCAGTTCGCGGCCTACCTCGCGTCCTTCGAGGAGGGTCACTGATGGCTGTGGAGAAGTTGTCGATCGCGAAGGCGCTCAACGAGTCCCTGCGCAAGGCCCTGGAGACGGACCCCAAGGTCTTGATCATGGGCGAGGACGTCGGAAAGCTGGGCGGCGTCTTCCGGATCACCGACGGGCTGCAGAAGGACTTCGGCGAGGAGCGGGTCATCGACACCCCGCTCGCCGAGTCCGGCATCGTCGGCACCGCCATCGGCCTGGCCCTGCGCGGGTACCGGCCGGTCGTGGAGATCCAGTTCGACGGGTTCGTCTTCCCCGCCTACGACCAGATCGTCACGCAGCTCGCGAAGATGCACGCGCGGGCGCTGGGCAAGATCAAGATGCCGGTCGTCATCCGCATCCCCTACGCGGGCGGCATCGGCGCGGTCGAGCACCACTCGGAGTCCCCGGAGACGCTGTTCGCGCACGTCCCGGGCCTGAAGGTGGTCTCGCCGAGCAACGCCTCCGACGCGTACTGGATGCTCCAGCAGGCGATCCTCAGCGACGACCCGGTGATCTTCTTCGAGCCGAAGCGGCGTTACTGGGACAAGGGCGACGTCGACGTCGAGGCCATCCCCGGCGAGCTGCACAAGGCGCGGGTCGCGCTGGCCGGCACGGACGTCACCCTCGCCGCGTACGGCCCGATGGTGAAGGTCTGCCTGGAGGCGGCGGCCGCGGCGGCCGAGGAGGGCAAGTCGGTGGAGGTCGTCGACCTGCGCTCGATGTCCCCGGTCGACTTCGACGGGATCCAGGCGTCGGTGGAGAAGACCCGCCGGCTCGTGGTCGTCCACGAGGCCCCGGTGTTCCTGGGCGTGGGCTCGGAGGTCGCCGCCCGCATCACGGAGCGGTGCTTCTACCACCTGGAGGCGCCGGTGCTGCGCGTGGGCGGATTCCACGCCCCGTACCCGCCGGCCCGCCTGGAGGACGAGTACCTGCCGGGCCTGGACAGGGTGCTCGACGCCGTCGACCGCTCGCTGGCGTACTGAGGAGAGCCCTGTGACGATCCGCGAATTCAGAATGCCCGATGTGGGCGAGGGCCTCACCGAGGCCGAAATCCTCAAGTGGTACGTCCAGCCGGGTGACACCGTCACCGACGGACAGGTCGTCTGCGAGGTCGAGACCGCCAAGGCGGCCGTGGAGCTGCCGATCCCCTACGACGGGGTGGTGCACGCGCTGCTCTTCGAGGAGGGGACCACGGTCGACGTCGGCCAGGTCATCATCTCGGTCCGGACCGAGGGCGGCTCCGGCGCCGCCGAAGCCCCGGTGCGGGAGGCGGCTGCGGCCGCCGCCCCCGCCGCGGCCGAGGAGCCGGCCGCGCCCGAGGCGCGCCAGCCCGTGCTGGTCGGCTACGGCGTCTCCACCGCGTCCACGAAGCGCCGGCCGCGCAAGGCCGTAGCGGGCACGCCCGCCCAGAACGGCACGGCTCCGGCCGCGGCGGCGGCCCAGGCTCCGGCTCCGGTCGCGCCCACTGCTCCGGCGGTGCCCGCGCAGCCGACCGGGGAGCGGCCGCTGGCCAAGCCGCCGGTCCGCAAGCTCGCCAAGGACCTGGGCATCGACCTGGCCGCGGTGGTTCCCACCGGCGAGGGCGGGGTCGTGACCCGCGAGGACGTCCACGCCGCCGCGGCGGCCACGGTCGCTCCGCAGGCCGCCCCTGCCCCGGAGCCCGTTTCCGCCCCGGCCCCCGCGCCCGCGGCGGCGACGGCGGGCACCCCGGCGCTGGAGACCCGTATCCCGGTCAAGGGCGTCCGTAAGGTCACGGCGCAGGCCATGGTGGGCTCCGCCTTCACCGCGCCGCACGTCACCGAGTTCATCACCTTCGACATCACGCGCACGATGAAGCTGGTGCAGGAACTCAAGGCCGACCCGGACCTCGCGGGGCTGCGGATCAACCCGCTGCTGCTGATCGCCAAGGCCGTCCTCGTGGCCGTGCGCCGCAACCCGGACGTCAACGCGTCCTGGGACGAGGCGGCCCAGGAGATCGTGCTCAAGCACTACGTCAACCTCGGGATCGCCGCGGCGACCCCGCGCGGCCTGATCGTCCCGAACATCAAGGACGCCCACGCCAAGACGCTGCCGGAGCTCTCCGAGGCCCTGTCGTCCCTGGTCGCCACGGCCCGCGACGGCAAGACCTCCCCGGCCGACATGCAGAACGGCACCTTCACCATCACCAACGTCGGCGTCTTCGGCGTCGACACCGGTACGCCCATCATCAACCCCGGCGAGTCCGCGATCCTCGCGGTCGGCGCGATCAAGCTCCAGCCGTGGGTCCACAAGGGCAAGGTGAAGCCGCGTCAGGTCACCACGCTGGCGCTGTCGTTCGACCACCGTCTCATCGACGGCGAACTCGGCTCCCGCTTCCTGGCCGACATCGCGGCGGTCCTGGAACACCCCCGCCGCCTGGTCACCTGGTCCTGACCCGACGGCAGCACGCGTACGACGCCCACGCACCGATGGCCGGCCCCCTCCACGGGGCCGGCCATCGGCCGTGGGCGGGCGCTGAGCGGTGGACGGAAACCTCTGGGCGGAGCGCCGGGACCCGTGTGATCATCGCCGGATGCGCTTTCGTCCTGCCACCGCAGACCCCGCCGCCCTCGACCGTGCCCTCGCCTACCAGGCCGACGGTCCCGTCGCCGCCCTGACCGCCGAGAAGATCCGCGAGGAGCTCGCCGCGAACCGGTTCCGGCCCGAGTGGATCTGGTTCGCCGAGGACGAGGACGGCGAGATCCTGGCCCGCGCCCTGTGGTGGGGCCGCGCCGACAGCGAGCGGCCCATCGCACTGGACTGCCTCCAGGTGCGCTTCTCCGTGCTCGACCGGGCCACCGTCGCCGCCGGACTGCTGGCCGCCGGGCACGAGGCCTTCGGCAGCCTGCCGCTGTACAACATGTCCCTGCCCGCGGACTGGCGGGTCCGCCCCGACATGCTCGAGGCGATCTACTGGCGCCTGGAGGCGGCGATGCGGACCGGCCTGACCAGCGCGATCAAGCGCCTGCGCTACGAGTGGACCCCGGCGGCGGGGACCGCCGAGCCCACCGGGCGGCTGGTCTTCCGGGAGGGCACGGACGAGGAGTTCCTCGCCGCCTTCGCCCGCGTGTCCGCCGGGAGTCTGGACCTGCACACGCAGAACGAGCTGCGCTCGATGGACGCGGAACAACTGGCCCGCGAGGACGTGGAGTTCTACCTCGACTGCCCGGGTGAGCGCTCCTGGTGGCGGCTCGCCGAACTGCCCGACGGCACCCTGGCGGGCCTGGCCATCCCCTCCGCGACCCCGTACCACCGCAACGTCGGCTACCTGGGCGTCGTACCGGAGCAGCGGGGACAGGGCCTGATCGACGAGATCCTCGCGGAGATCACCCGCTTCCACGCGATGCGGGGCGCCACACGTATCACCGCGACCACGGACACGGTCAACGCCCCGATGGCGGCGGCCTTCGACCGGGCCGGCTACGAGGTGACCGAGGTCCGCCTGGTCATGGAGGAGCCGTCCTGAGCTGACGTGACCGGCCGGACGTGACCGGCACACGACCCGCGGGGAGGGTCAGGACCAGCCCGGCTCCAGCGTCGTGGCGGGGGCGACCGACCAGCCCGGCTCCTGGGTCGTGGTGCCCGCCGCCGTGACGGTGGTGGTCGGCTGCCCCTCGGCCTGCTGCGCGGTGTTGACGGCGACGACGGTGAGCGCGGCGGCGGTGACGGAGATCAGGGAGACGAGCGTGCGACGCATGATGGAGAGCCCTTTACGTTTCGGCGTGAGCGGCTTCGTTGGCCGGATCTGTCGTTCCGGCACATCGCCATCGTGTCGACCCGAGGAGGCCCGTGTCGCGGGTTTCCGGTGGCACAAAGCGATCTGACACATCCGTGCCAGGCGGTCGCGGCCCGCACCGCCGTCCGCCCGGCCCTCCGTCCGCCGGGCGCTCACCCGGGAGCGCATCCGGAACGCGTGTCCGCTTGCTGGACAATGTTTGTGCTGGCGGCGGCGGGTATGGACAATCCAGGATGCGTGATCGACCTCGGAGAGGCGAACCCCGGAGGCCGGGCATCCCGTGCCTCACACCCCGCCGCCAACGTTGCCGGTAGCCCATTCCTCGTCGCTCCGATTTGCGAGCTGGGGGGCTCCCATTGCTGGTTACTCTTGGGCTGACAGAGCGCTCTGATTCGCTCTACCGACTTATCCTCAAACGGCCGGATGTCGCGGTTGCCGACGTCGCCGCGGAACTGGGGATCCCCGAGGACGAGGTCCGCGAAGACCTACTGGAGCTGACGCGGCTCTCGCTCCTCGGACCGTCCTGGCAGACCGACGGAACGCTGCGGGTGGTGAACCCGAAGGCGGCCCTGGACTCCCTGCTCGCGCACCAGCAGGCGGAGATCGCCCAGCGGCACCGGGTGCTCGCCGAGAGCCAGGCCGCGGCCAGCTCGCTGCTCTCACGCTACGCCGAACTGCACCCTGCCCAGCCCGCCTTGGAGGCGGAGCGGTTCCAGGGGGTGGAAGCGGTCCGGGCGAAGCTCGCCGTACTCAACACCCGCACCCGCCGCGAATCCATCAGCTTCCACCCGGGCGGGCCGGTGCCCGCGGCGCAGTTCAAGGCCAGCGAGCCGCTCACCGAGGACCTCATCGCCCGCGGAGTCAAGATCCGGACGATCTACCAGGACGCCATCCGCAACGACGCGGCATGCCTGGAGCACGCCCGCTGGCTGACCGAACGCGGGGGCGAGATACGGACCGTGCCGTCGCTGCCCATGCGGATGGTCATCGCGGACGGGGAATCCGCGCTGATGCCGATCGATCCGTCGGACAGTGCCCAGGGAGCGGTGCTGCTGCGGGAGCCCGGGGCCGTCGCCGCGTTCTGCGCGCTGTTCGAGGCCGTGTGGGAGACGGCCAACCCCTTCGGCGCGCCGCCCCGCCGGCGTCTGGACGATCCCGGCTCGCAGCCGCGCGAGCTGCTGCGCCTGCTGGCGCAGGGCTACACGGACGAGGCCGCCGCCCGGCGGCTGGGGATATCCCTGCGCAGCGAGCGGCGCCTCATCACGGAGCTGATGGAGAAGCTGGACGCGCAGAGCCGCTTCCAGCTCGGGCAGCGGGCCGTCGAACACGGTCTCCTCTAGGGCGCCGGCCAGGGCCTCAGCACCCGCACGCGGCGCCGTCGACCGGGGCGGTCAGCGGGTCCGGTGCGGAGGTCCGCAGGCCGTGGGCGTCCTCGACGGTGAACCCCTCGCGGGACCAGTACTCGAAGCCGCCCAGCATCTCCTTGACCTGGTATCCGGCGACGGCGAACGCGTGGGCGGCGCGGGTCGCGCCGTTGCAGCCGGGGCCCCAGCAGTAGGTGACCACCACGGTGCCGGGTGCCACCAGCTCGGCGGCGCGCGCCGCGATCTCGTCGGTCGGCAGGTGCACGGCTCCGGGGATGTGGCCCTGGGCCCAGGCCTCGGCGCTGCGGCTGTCGACCACGACGAAGCCCGCCGCCCCGGCTTCGAGGTCCGCGTGGACGTCGGAGACGTCGGCCTCGTGGGTGAACCGGCGGTGGAAGTGCGCGGCGGCCTCGGCGGGGTCAGCCGGCGGAACGCGCAGCACCTTCGAGACGAGCAGGTCCCGCGACGGCGTGGCGGTGGTGGTGGTCATGGCTGGTGGTCTCCTTCGGGAGCGGGCGGGGGCGGCGCAGGGCCGCGACGGCGATGAACAGGTAGATGGCCGCGGTGGCGGTGCCGGGGCCGACGAGCAGGGCGGCGGTGCCCCAGCCGGCGAGGTGGCCGAGGAGGAGCGTGGCGAGGGCGAGCAGCGTGCCGGGCAGGACGCCGGTGCGCCGGGGCCGGGTGGTCAGCTCGCCCCAACGGACGCCTGTGGACAGCAGGTTGGTGCGGCAGTACGTCCAGCAGACGGCCGCCGACGCGAGGCCCAGGACGGCGAGCACCGCCGGGTGGGGCGACGGCAGCCAGCCGCCGGGTCGCAGCAGCACCCCGTAGATCCCGGCGGCCAGCGCGATGCCCAGCAGGGTGCCGCCCAGGCGGGCCGGTGACCGGCGCAGGGACGGGATCGCCGCCTCCAGGCCGACCCAGCCGAACAGCAGCGGCACGACCAGCAGGGCGGGCGGCCAGTCGGCCGGCCCGGTTTCGGCCGGGCGCCCCAGCAGCCACCAGGCGGCGGCGAGGGCCAGGACGGCGCCGAGCCGGATCCGGCGGGCGGCGGGGGACAGGACGCCCGGTCTGTACGCGGCGTGCGCGGCGGCGGTGACCAGGAGGGCGACCGCGAGCGTGAGGACGCCGCCCGTACCGAAGTTCCACCCCGAGTCCGTACCGAAGTTCCAGCCCGAGTCGCCGCCACTGACGTTCCAGCCGGAGTCCCCCAGCGCGAACTCGGCCGCCGCCAGCGCCACCGCGGCCTGGCCGGTGGCGAAACCGGCGAAGTAGAGCGCGGTGACCGCACGGGCCGGGGCGGCGCCCAACCGGTCCCGGACGAAGGCCACGGGCCCGGCCGCCGCCGTACCGCCCGAGGCGGCGACCAGCAGGCACCAGCCCGCGAGTACGGCCGCCAGCGCCGGGCCCGCCCAGGGCGCGGGGGCCGGGGCGAGCGCCGCCGGGAGCACCAGTGCCCCCAGGCCCAGTACCGAGCCCAGCGTCCGGGCGGGCCCGTCGGTCCTCACGAGAGTTCGTGGAAGAACAGCGGGGTGGCGCCCGGGAGCCGGGTGCCCTCGGCCAGCAGCCGTCCCTCGACGCCCGACCACTGCGGCATCCGGGTCGCCAGGTCCACGGGCAGGCCCAGGTGCCCGGCGAGGAAGGCGGACCAGCCGGGCATCAGCGGGGCCGCGGTGACGGCGACCGCGGCCAGCAGTTCCAGCTGGGCGGCGAGCCGTCCGGCGTACTCCTCGCGCGGACCGGTGACCCGCAGCCGCGCCAGTTCGAGCAGGTCCGCTCCGGCCCGGTCGACGGCGGTGGCCAGCGCGGCCGCCGCCCGCTGCGGGGAGAACGTCTCGGCGCCGAGCGCGGCGGCCGTCTCCCCGGGCAGCGCCGCCCGTTCGGCGGCGAGCGGACCGGTGGGAGCGGCGCCGGGTACGACGGAGTCGAAGTCCTGGGCGAGCAGGTCCAGGGCGGTGTCGGTCCACCGCTCGATGCCGTCGGCCAGCACGGTGGAGACGGTGTCGGCGAACTCCTTCATCGAGAAGTTGTTCTGCTCCCGCTCCGGGCCGGTCAGGCAGAGGTGGAAGCGCAGGGCGTCGGCGTTGACCCGGCGCAGGAAGTCCCCGCCCCAGATGGCGTGCCCGCGGCTGGTGGAGAACTTGTCGCCCTCCAGCCGGTAGAACTCGTTGATGACGACCTGCGAGGGCAGCGTCAGCTCACCCTGGGCCAGCAACAGCGCGGGCCAGAGCACGGCGTGCGAGAAGGAGCAGTCGAAGCCGATGAAGTTGACGACGCGGGTGTCGGCGTCCGTCCACAGTCGTTCCCATTCGCTCGTGTCGCCGGCCGCCTCGGCGAGCCGTGCGGTGCCCGCCACGTAGCCCCAGATCCCGCTGAACCACGTGTCGAGGATGTGCCCCTCCCAGCCCGGCAGCGGGACCGGGATTCCGTAGTCCGCCTCGCGGCTGATGGCGGTGTCCGGCAGGTCGCGCTCGAACAGGCCCTCCAGGTAGGAGATCAGCCGGGGCCGCCATTCGGCCTTCGACCGGGCGTCCGCGTAGTACGCCTCCAACCGCTCGCGGTAGCGCTCCAGGGGGAAGACGATGCGGCGCAGGGTCGTCGTCTCCGGCGCGTTCCAGCAGGCCGTGCACTTCGGGGCGGCCAGGCCCGCCGGGGACTGGGGCAGGCCGCACGCCTCGCAGTACACGCCGTCGGAGGGTTCGGCGCAGAACTGGCACTCGCCGCGCACCTCGGCCTCGTACAGGTAGCGCTCGCAGGGCGCGCAGTGGAAGACGGGCAGCTCCTGGACCTCCAGGGCGCCGGACTCCCACAGTTCGAGGAAGAAGCGCTGGACGAACTCGGTGTGCGTGGAGTCGGTGAGCGGGCGGGTGAACCAGTCGTGGTGCATGGCGCCCAGCGAGAGGGTCTCCTCCATGCGGTCGCCGAAGAGCTTGGCGGTGGGGTGGGCGGTGGAGCCGATCTCCGCCGCGCGGCGCGGCACGTAGCAGGAGTGCTCGTCGGAGTAGCCCACGTAGCGGACGTCGTGGCCGCGCTGGCGCAGGTGGCGGCTGAGGACGTCGGCGCCGAGGAAGGGGCCGGAGAGGTGTCCGAGGTGGAGGTCGCCGTTCGGGTTCGGCGGGGCGCTGGTGACGACGTAAGAGGTCATGACGCGTGGGTTCCTTCGGGGAGGCGCAGGGAGGAGGAGTCGAGCGGTGTCGTGTCGAGCGGCGGCAGCGCGTCGGAGGCGGCGGCGACGACCCGGCTGTGCGGCGGCAGGTCGTCGAGGACGATCGAGTGGGCCCCGATGCGGCAGTCGGCGCCGATGGTGACCGGGCCGAGCACGCTCGCGCCGGTCCCGATGATCACGCGGTCGCCGACGGCGGGGTGGCGGCGCGAGCCGGTGGGGCGGCGCAGGTCCTTCCACCAGCCGACCGAGCCGAGCGTGACCTGGTGGTAGAGCATCACGTCCTCGCCGATCCGCACGGTCTCGCCGATCACCACGGCGGTGCCGTGGTCGATGAAGAAGCGGCGGCCGATCCGGGCGCCCGGATGGATCTCGATGCCGGAGACGGCACGGGCCAGCAGGGACAGCGCGCGGGCGCTCACCCGGTGTCCGCGGTTCCACAGCCAGTGCGCCACCCGGTACGTCCACAGGGCGTGGATGTGCGGGTAGAGGAGCACTTCGGCGCGGGACTTCGCGGCGGGGTCCTTGGCGAGGACGGTCTCGACGTCCTCCCGCAGCTTCGCCCGCAGCGACCTCTTCTCCTGCGCCGCCTCGGGGGCGGTTCCCTCACATGTGGTCATAGGGGGCCTCCGGGCGGATCGGGCGGCCCGCGAGGAACCGCTGCGGTCGGTAGGGCTCCAGCAGCTCCTGGACCGCCTTTCCGGGTACGGCGCCGCCCTCCAGGATCTCCAGGGCGGCGAGTTCGGCGACGGCGGGCGCCAGCTTGAAGCCGCCGCCGCTGAAGCCGATTGCCAGGTACAGGCCGTCGGGGCCGGCCGCGCCCACCACCGGGCGCTTGTCGGGGGTGTAGCCGTCGATCCCGGAGCGGGTGCCCGCGAGGGGGGCGGTGGCCGCCGCCGGGACCCGGCCGGTGATCGCCTTGATCGCCGATTCCAGTTCGGCCTCGGTCAACGGCTCGACGTCGCGGCCCAGTTCGGTGTCCGGCTTGCTCGGTACGCCGAAGTAGAAGCGGTCCAGGCCGTCGGGCCGGAAGTAGCTGCCGGTGGTGTCGTCGATGCAGGTGGGTACGGAGGCGGCGTGGCCGCGCCGTCCGGCGCCCGGCAGCTCGGCCTGGGCGAGGCCGATCCGGCGGGCCGTGACGGGGATGTGGATCCCGAGGTACTCGGCCGGGGCGGAGCCCCACGCCCCGCCGGCCAGTACCACCAGCGGCGAATCGATCCGGCCGATGGAGGTCAGCACTCCGGTGACGACGCCCTCGTGTTCGAGCACCTTGACGGCCCGGATGCCCTCGGACGGGGAGACACCGAGCCGGTAGGCGGCGGTGAGCAGCGAGGCCGAGGCCATCATCGGGTCGGCGTAGCCGCCCTCGGGCTCGTACGCGGCGAGCGCCACGCCCTCGGTCCGAAGGCCGGGGTAGATCTCCTTCAGTTCGGCCGGCTCGATGACCTCGACCCGGCGGTACCCGGCGGCCTCGCCGGCCCGGGCGGCGTTGTCGCGCAGGTCCTCGGCGTGGTTCTCACCGACGATCATCACGAAGCCGGTGCGGCGGTAGCCGCAGTCCCCGCCGATGACGTCGGACCACTGCTCGAAGACAGGCAGGCTGCGGGCGGCGAGCCGGATGTCGGCGAGCGAGGTGTGGTGCAGGCGCAGCAGTCCCCCGGAGCGGGAGGTGGCGCCCTGGGCGTTGACCCGGCCCTGGTCGCACAGGACGATCCGGCCGAGGCCGGCGAGGGCGAGCTGGTGCGCGATGGCGGCGCCGATCACTCCCCCGCCGACGACGACGGCGTCGGCGTGCGCGTGGAGGATGGGACTCATGTCGCGTCCTCGATGCCGAACTCGGCGGCCCACTTGGCGCGGTCGCGGGCGACCGCGTCCGCGCCGCCCCACCAGATGGTGACGAACCGCAGCCGGACATCGCCGTCGTTGGTCAGGTCGTGGTCCTGGAAGGGGGTGATGAAGACCGTCTCGCCGGCGCGCACCCGGCGCGTCTCCTCGCCGATCCGTATCACGCCGCTGCCCTCGACGATGAAGAACATCTCGTTCTCGTCGTGGTCGTGCGGGGTGGAGGTGGCGCCGGGCGCCACATCGACCCAGGCGCCGCCCCAGTTGGGCTCCTCCACGGCCTCCGGCCACGGGAAGATCCGTCGGCCGCTGACGTTGTACGGCTCCTCGAAAACCATGTCGTCCTCGTGGGCGGTGAAGATGTGCATGTCGTACGGTCCAATCAGGCGGTGACGGGCTCGCGCAGGCGGCTGCGCAGGTCGCGGTGGATGGTGTCGGCCTTGGCGGCCATCTGGCTGAAGGAGGTGGCGCTGCCGATGCCGTGCCGCCATTCGGTGAGTCCGTCGAGGTAGATGCCGACCTCGCAGTCCTCGGTGGTCTCGGCCCGGTAGGCGCGGGTGAGTTCGGGCCGCCCCTCGGCGTCGAGGCGCAGGTACGGGGTGAGGGCGGCGAGCTGGTGGGGCAGGGCGGCCTCGCGGTAGCCGGTGCAGACGATCACGGCGTCGGCCTCGACGGTCGCTCGCTCCCCGGTGAACACCTCTTCGGTGCGCAGGCGGATCCGGCCCTCGGGGGCCTCTTCGACGGCGGTCACCTCGGTGCGCTTGTGCATGTGCAGCCGCTGCCGGCCGGTGAACCGGTCCTGGTAGACCGCCTGGTAGAGGGCGGTGGAGACGTCCGGGTCGACGGCCGCGTAGTTGGTGGCGCGGGCCTGGGCCAGGGCGCGTTCGCGCTGCTCGCCCTCCAGCCCGTAGAAGTAGTCGGTCTCGTCGGGGAAGTACACCTCGTTGCTGAAGTGGCCGAGTTCGTACATCCGGAAGCCCGCGTGGCGCACCACCGAGTGGATTTCGGCGTCCGGGTGTTGGGCCGCCAGGTGCAGGACGATCTCGCCGGCGGTCTGGCCGGCGCCGATCACCACGACCGTGCGCGGCGGTTCGTCGCCGAGGGCGGCGAGGCTCGGCAGCAGCCGGGAGGCGTGGAAGACCCGCTCGCCGAGGTGCGGGCGGAAGAGTTCCGGTACGTACGCCTCGTGGCCGGTGGCCAGCGCGATGTTGCGGCCCAGGGTGCGGTGCAGCGAGCCGTCCCGGGTGTCGCGGCTGACCACGGCGGCGGTGCGGACGCGGCCGTCGGAGTCGGTGACCGGCTCCACGGAGACCACCTCGCGGTGGTACTCCACGGGGCCGCGTACCTGGCGGGCGGCCCACTGCACGTAGTCGGACCACTCCAGGCGGCTGACGTAGCCGCCCATCAGCGTGAAGGGGTAGAAGCGTCCGCTCTGCTGGAGGTAGTGGGGGAAGGTGAAGCGGGAGCGGGCGTCGCGCGGGGTGGCGAAGTCGCGCAGGAAGTGGTGCTGGATGTCGGTGCCGGGCAGGACGAGGTTGGGCTGCCAGGCGGAGTCGGCGGCCTTCTCCAGGTAGCGGGCGGCCAGCGGGGCTTCGCCGGTGGCGTCGTCGTGGTCCTCGACGGCGGCGGCCAGGGCGATCCCGGAGGGGCCGAAGCCCGCCACGACCAGGTCCAGGGCGGGAGTGTGAGTGGGGTACGTCATCACACGGCCGCCTTCGCCGGTGCGGGGACGAGGGCCTCCAGGGCGGCGATCAGCGACTCGCGGATGATCAGGCCCGCCTGGTCGATCTGCTCGGCCGTGCAGTTCAGCGGCGGCAGCATGCGTACGACGCAGTCGTCACGGCCGCCCAGTTCGATGATCAGCCCGCGGCTGACGGCCTCCCACTGCACCCGCTTGGCGAGGGTGTCGGCGGGCGCCCCGGTCTCGGGGTCGGTCAGCTCGACGCCGGTCATCAGACCCAGGCCGCGGACGTCGGCGACGTACGGGCTGACCTCGCGCAGGCCCTGGAGGTGGACCATGAGCTGGTCGGCGCGGGCCCGGACGTTCTCCAGTACGCGCTCGCGCTTGACGACCTTCATCGTGGCCACGCCCGCGGCGAAGGCCGGCTGGTTGCCGCGGAAGGTGCCGGAGTGCGCGCCGGGCTTCCACCGGTCGAGCTTCTCGTCGTAGAGGATCACGGAGGCGGGCAGGCCCATGCCGCTGAGCGCCTTGGAGGCGCAGATGACGTCCGGCTCGATGCCGTACTGCTCGAAGGCGAACCAGGTGCCGGTGCGGCCGCAGCCGCTCTGCACCTCGTCCACGATCAGCGGGATGCCCAGGCGCTTGGTGACCTCGCGGATCCGCTGGACGAATTCCACCTCGGCGGGGATGACGCCGCCCTCGCCCTGGACCAGCTCCATGATCACGGCGGCCGGCAGGGTGATGCCGCCGTTGACGTCGGTCAGGGCCTTCTCCAGGAAGGCGGCGCAGTTGACCTGGCAGCTGTCGCGCTTGAGGCCGAGGGGGCAGTTGTGGCAGTTGGAGTACGGGAAGAAGTGCACGCCCGGCATCCGGCCGCGGACCGGCTCCTTCTGCTCGACCAGGCCGGTCACGCTGAGAGCGGCCAGGGTGGCGCCGTGGAAGCCGCCCTGGAAGGTGATGATCTCCTCGCGGCCGGTGGCCGTCTTGCAGAGCTTGAGGGCCGCGTCGACGGCGTTGGCGCCGGTCGGGCCGCAGAAGTGGATCCGGGTGCGCTCCCGCATGGGCTCTGGCAGCATCCCGATGGTCAGGTCGGTGAACTCGTCCTTGACCGGGGTGGGGAAGTCCAGGCCGTGCACGAACTCGTCGAGCTGGCGGTGGGCGGCCGCGAGCGGCTCCGGGTGGTTGTGGCCCAGCGAGAGCACGCCGGCGCCGCTGAGGAAGTCGAGGAAGACGTTGCCGTCGAGGTCCTCCACGTAGGAGCCCTTGCCGCGGCGGATCGCGATCGGCAGCTTGCGCGGGTAGGAGCGGGAGTTGGACTCGCGCCCGGCCTGGCGGTCCAGCAGTTCGGCGCTGAGCGGGCCGGGCAGCGGGCCGGTGATGACCGGCGCCGTGTAGGCCTGCTGGACGGGGGTGTCGATGGTGGCAGTCATGGGTTCGCGTCTTTCCGGTCAGGCGGCGGCGAGTACGGCGCTGCGGTCGGTGAGTTCGGTGGCGGCCGCGGCCAGGCGTGAGGTCAGGGCGTCGGCGAGGGAGGCGGCGCGCAGCGACAGGAGGCTGAAGGAGCCGGCGTCGCCGATGCCGTGGCTGGACTCGCACAGGCCGTTGAGGAAGAGCGGCGGGGTGCCGTCGGACACGGCGGTCAGCGCGTAGTCGGCCGAGACGAGCAGGCGGCCGTCCGGCTCGGTGGCGAAGAGCTCGGCGAGCGGCGCCATCAGCGGCGGGCAGAGCTCCTCGTGCGGGGCGGGGCCCATGTTGCGGAAGCCGGTGGCCAGCACCGCGAAGTCCACCGACTCGGTGGTCCGCTCCCCGGTGATCCGCTCCAGGAAGTCCAGCTCGACGCGGTCCCCGGCCTCGCGGACGGCGGTGGCCTCGTGGCTGCCGCGCAGGAACACCCGCTGGTCGCCGTCGAGTTCCTGCTCGTACATGGTCAGGTAGAGCTCGCGCAGCACGTCGCCGTCGGCGGAGGAGTAGTTCGTGCCGTGCATGTACCCGTCGAGCGCGTTCTTGCCGGCGCGCGAGGCGTTGAAGTAGTAGTCGGTGAACTCCGGGAAGTAGCCCTCCTCGCTGAACGGGCTGGTGTCCTTCAGGCGCAGCGAGTGCGAGCGGGTGTACGTGGTGACCTTGGTGCGCGGGAAGCGGCGGCTGAGGTCGAGGGCGAGCTCCACGGCGCTCTGGCTGCCGCCGATGACCGCCACCGACTCCGGCTCGCGGCCCTCGCCGGCCAGCTCGGCCAGCCGGGGCAGGTACTGGGTGAGGTGGAAGATCCTCGGGGTGCGTACGGAGTCGTAGGGCGCGGGGACGTACGGGGTACGGCCCGGGCCCATCACCAGCGTCCGGCCCAGGTAGCGCCGGCCGGACATGGTGGTGACCGCGTAGACGCGCTCCCCGGCCTCCTCGACGATCTCGACGCCCGCGGCCCGCTGGCCGCAGTCGACGAGGTGGGAGAAGAAGCCGGCGGCCCAGCGGATGTAGCCCGCGTACTCCTTGCGGAGCGGGAACTCGCCCGGCACGTTGAGGTGGCGCAGCAGCCGGCCCTGCTCGTGCAGGTAGTTCAGGAAGCTGTAGCGGCTGCGCGGATTGCGCAGGGTGACCAGGTCACGGCTGGGGTGGTTCTGGATGTCGGAGCCGTCCAGCAGCATGCCGGGCTGCCACTCGGGGGTGGGGCGGGCCTCCAGGAACCGGGCGGTGAGCGGGGACTCGCGCTCCTCCAGGGCGATGGCCAGAGCCAGGTTCGCCGGGCCGAAACCGATGCCGAGGATGTCGTACACCGGAGTCGCGGCGGTCGCCTGGGTCGCGGTGGTGGCCGAAGGGGTGGCGCTCATCGTGTGGTGCTCCTTGCCGTAACAGTGGTGAGAGTTGGGTTTCCGTCGAAGTCGATGCGCAGGCCCGCGATCCGGCCGGCGGCGTGGACCCGCTGGTCGGTGCGGTACCAGAGGGGGATCAGCGCCAGGTCGGACATGGCGGTGCGGTCGGCGCGCTGCCAGGCGTCGGCGCGCTCGGCCGGGTCGGCCGAGGCGCGGGCCCGGGCCAGCAGGGCGTCGAACTCCGGGTTCGCGTACCGGCCTTCGTTGTCGCCGTGGGCCGTGCCCCGGTCGTCGGGCGCCGTGCACGAGGAGTGCAGCAGCGGGAAGAGCATGTTGTCGGGCGTCGGGTAGTCGCAGGCCCAGCCGGCCCGGCAGAAGCCCGCCGCCGCGATCGAGGTGCGGTGGTCGACGAGACCGCGGGCGTCGGTGCGCAGGAGCTCGACCTGCCAGCCCAGGACCTCTTCGAGGCCGCGGGCCAGGGCGTGCACCCAGTCGTCGTGTCCGGCGCCGGTGTTGTACGCGAACTCCACCCGGCTGCCGGGGGGCAGGCCGGCGCGCAGGGCCGCCGTACGCGCCCGCTCGGGGTCGTACGAGGTCCAGTCGGCGTCGGGGTCCTGGTCCGCCCGGGGGGTGTGGGCCTTGCCGAACCAGGGGGAGAGCAGCGAGTGCGCGGCGCTGCGGCGTCCCTGGAAGTACGTGTCGATCAGCCCCTGGCGGTCGATGGCGGCGGACAGCGCCCGGCGGGCGTCCAGCGAGTCCATCGGCGCCTGGTGGCAGAAGGGGATCAGGTAGAACAGGCCGGCGCCCTCCTGTTCCAGGAAGCCGGGGTGTGCGGCGGCCTCGGCGGTGCGGGCCGGGGGGATCCGGGCGTAGTCGTACCGGCCGGTCAGGAAGCGCTCGTACTCGTCGTCCAGGCCGGTGACCGCGTCGAGGATGTCGATGTGCACCTCGCGCACCTGGGGCGCCGGTCCGCACCACAGTCCGTTGCGGAGCAGCCTGATCGACTCTCCGTGGACCCAGGGGCCGTCCATCAGGAAGGGACCGTTGCCGATCGGCCGGTCGTTGTACTCGGGGTTGAGGGCGGGGCCCGCGCACTCGGGGACCGGGCTGAAGATGGGCTGGAGGGTCTTCAGGTCGAACTGGACGTCCGGCTGGTGGAGTTCCACGCGCAGGGTGGCGTCGTCGACCGCGGTGAAGGTGCGCACGCCCGCCAGGTGGTAGGCGGTCTCCGTGTTGGCCTCGGGGTCCAGCGCGCGGGTCCAGCCCCGGACGAAGGAGTGCGCGGTGACCGGCTCGCCGTTGCTGAACACCGTGTCGGTGCGCAGGTGGAACGTCCAGGTGCCGGCCGTTTCGTCGCTCTCCCAGGAGGTGGCGGTGGCCGGGATGAGGGCGCCGTCCTCGTCGAGTGACAGCAGCCCGGTGAACAGGGCCTTGCAGACCAGGATTCCCTCACCTTCCTGGGCCTTGTAGGGGTCGATGGCGGTGGGCTCCGTGATTCCCATCCGGAACACGGGGTCGTTGGCGTGCACGTGGGGCTCTTTCCGCGGTCGAGAGGTGGGATGTCGGGGGAAACGGGATCAGGCGGCCGGCACCACGAGCACGTCGAGCCGTTCGTCCAGCTCGGCGGCGATCTGCTCGACCCGGTCGATGTCGGCGACCGACCGGTAGGGCGCGGCGACCGCGAGCGAGCCGGCGATCTCGTACCAGCCCTCGGGCGCGCGGCGCAGCCGGTCGCCCGGCTTGGAGGCGGGGATGTACGAGCGGAAGTGCGGCGAGTGGAAGGCGTCGCCGGGGTTGTTCCGCACCAGGGTCCCGGTGCGGTACGCGAACTTGATGCAGGTGGCGGCGCGCGGTGTGGCGGCACGGACCACCTCGCCGTCGGCGACCGCCGCCCGCGCCCGCTCGTCGTCGCCGGCGAGCACGGCCTTGGCGTAGAGGCGGACCGCGTCGATGCCGTGGACCTCGCGCAGGTTGCGGTAGTTCTGGCCGCCGCTCATGCGGGTGGCGAACTCCACGACCCGGTAGCGGCCCTCGGAGTCCTGCCGGAACTCGGCGTTGAACAGGCAGTGCTCGACGCCCAGGCCCTCGACGATGCCCTCGGCGACCGCCACCAGCCCGGGTTCCTCGTCCGGGGTGCGGAAGGGGAGGGTGTAGAAGTCCTCCTCGAAGTACGGGCCGGGCATCTGCATCTTGTTGGTGACGCCCACGAGGTGGAACGCGCCCGCGATGACGACGCCGTCGAGGGTGACCTCCTTGCCCGGGAGGAACTCCTCCAGCAGCGCGATCTCCGGGCCGTCGCTGGGGAAGTAGCCGCCCCACTCCTCGGCGAGGCGGGCCACGTCGGTCAGCGCCCGCTCCAGGCCCTCGCGGTCGTGCACGAGGGTCACGCCGATGCTGGCGGCCAGCGCGCTCGGCTTGACGATGAAGGGGTACGTGAAGGCCTCGGCGGCGGCGAGTCCGGCCTCGACGCTGTCGACTCCGGCGAACGCGGGGCACGGCAGGCCGTGCTGCTCCAGGAACGCACGCTGGAGCTGCTTGTCGCGGGAGATCTCGTCGGCGGCGGGACGCGGCCAGCGGTGTCCGAGCAGCTGGTTGACCTTGGAGGTGACGGCGATGTCGCTGTCGTAGAAGGTGATCGCCGAGGCGATCCCCAGCCGGCGGGCCTCGGCGGCGCAGTACTCGGCGAGCGCGCCGCCCTCCAGGTCCTTCGCGACGGGGATGACGGAGGCGAAGCGGCCGTCGTCCGCCGCCTCGGCGACGGAGGTGGCGAGGTGGATCTCCAGACCCATCCGCTCCAGGGTCTCGATGTGCTCGCGGTGCCACGCGTACGTGTTCCGCATGATCAGCAGGATCTTCACGGCTGGGCCTTCTCTTCGGCTTCTTCGGTTTCTTCGCTGGTGGGGCGGGTGACGACGGTGACCTTCTCCACGAGCCGCTCGGCGAACGCGACGGCCGCCCCGGTGTCAGGGGCGGTGACCAGGACCTGGCCGACCCGGTCCCAGTTGCCGCGCAGTTCACCGACGGTGTCGCCCGCCGCGACGGTGGTCTCGATGTCGATGACCCCGTCCAGGGCCAGGGCCTCGTCCTTGCCCTGGATCTCCCTGACCGTGCCGGGAAGGGCGGACAGGAAGCGGGTGGCTGCCGACCGGCGGGGAGTCGGGCGCTCGGTCAGCGCCGGGATCAGCCCGAACTGCCAGGCCACGATCCACTCTTCGAGGTCGATGCCGAACGCGGCGTCCAGCAGGTCGAAGATCCGGTCGCCGCCCATGCGGTTGTGGCTCTCGATGATCTGCGGGCCGGCGGGGGTCAGCCGCAGCTCGGTGTGGGCCGCGCCGTCGGTCAGCCCCATCGCGTCGAGGAAGCGGGAGACCGCCTCCTCGACGCGCCGTTCGTCGGCGGGGGCGAGTCGGGCCGGCAGGGCGTGTCCGAGCTCGATGAAGCCCTCCTGGCCGCCGGTGAGCTTCTCGGTCACCGCGAGCACGATGTGACGGCCCGCGAAGGAGAACGTCTCGACGCTGTACTCCGGTCCGGCGATGTACTGCTCCGCGATGAACCGGCCGATGGTGAAGAAGGCCCCCCACTGCAGATCCGTACGGGCCCGCAGGGCCTCGACGCCGGCCCAGGCCTCCGCGGCCTGCTCCGGCCCGTCGATCCGTACGACACCCAGGCTGGCGGTGGCGTCGACGGGCTTGAGCACGAACGGGTAGCCGTGCTCGGCGCCGAAGGCGATCAGCGCGTCGGCGCCCTCGATCTCCGCGGCCGCCACCGACAGCGCCCGGACCTCGGGGGAGTCGCAGGCCGCGAGGTGGCGGCGCATCGCGTACTTGTCCCGCAGGAGTTCGGCGACCTCCTCGGAGGTGTTGCCCAGCCCGAGGTGGTCGCTGATCCGGCCGGCGGGCACCAGGCCCGGCTCGGTGATCGAGGCGACGCGGGTGAAGCCGTACGCCGTGTGGGCCGCCTCGACGAGGGGGCGGGTGACGTCCCAGTCGGTGTAGTCCGCGATGAGCACGGCCTCGGCGAGTTCGGCCGCCTCGGGTACGAACTGGTCCTTGTGCTGGATCAGTACGAAGCGGATTCCGAGCGCCGCCGCCTTGCGCAGCGTCTGTATACGTCCGCCGACGACGAGAAGCTTGTGTTCGGTCATGGCCAGAACTCTGCAACACGAATTCCGTCCCGGAAATGCATTCCGGCTGGCACAACCGTGCATGGCATGAAGCACGCACCCGTGTGCCCGGCCGGACCTTTCCGATCACGGGCCAGGCACGTTCGTGCCGGACACATTGGTGTCCGGTCCTGGCCATTGCCCGTGCCCGGCTCGCCCCAGCAGGATCTGCGGCATGCCCAGAGTCGCACTCACCACATTCGCCGTACTGAAACAGCCGTATCCGCATTTCTCGAACGAGGATTTCAACGAACTCGAACCGTTGGTATTCGGCGCCTCGCAAACCAGCCCCGGATTCATCGCCCGCGCCGAAGCGGTCGACACCGTACAGACCAAGTGGACGAATTTTGGCCGGGACTACGGAAGGTGGGGGCTTTTCGACGCACCTTCCTTCTACACCGGCGGCCGCGATGACGAGACGGACACCCGCGCCTCCACGCTCTCGCTGTGGACCGACCTCGCCTCGGTGAAGGCGTACGCGTACGGCGGCCTGCATCGCCATGCCCTGCGCGAGCGCCGCCGCTGGTTCGTCCACCTCCCCCACCGTCTGTACGCGGCCTGGTGGGTGGAGGACGACGCCGTCCCCACGTGGTGGGACGCGTGCCGGCGTCTGGAGCACATCAACGAGTTCGGCCCCACCGTGCGCGCCTTCGACTTCAAGCAGCCCTACGACGCCGAGGGCAACCCGGTCCTCTCCTCCCCGGGGCGCCGGCCGGCCCCCGAATCCACCCCCCGCGCCCACGAGGTGATCCATGTCTAGCCCCGCCCGCGGATCGGTCCGCGACGTCCGTGTGCTGCTGCTCGTCCTGAGCGCGGCCGCGTTCCTGCTCACCCTCGCCGGTTCGGCGCTGAAGAACACCGTTCAGGTCTACTTCGTGCCCATGGCCGACACCTTCGGAGGCTCGCGCGGTGCTCTGGCCTGGGCGACCACGCTGTTCGCCATCACCGTCGCCGTCGCCTCCCCGCTGGTCGGCGCGATCGCCGACCGCATCGGCGGCGCCGCCACCCTCGCCCTCGGCACCGCCCTGTCCGGTGCCGCCCTCGTCGGCTGCGGCCTCGCCGGAGAACTGTGGCTGTTCGTCGCGGTGTACGCCGTCATCGCCGCGCTCGCCTCCACCATGCTGTCCTACGTCCCGCTGGGCGTGCTGGTGGACGAGTTGTTCCGGGACGGCCGCAAGGGCCTGATGTACGCGCTGCTGACCAACGGCGCGGCGGTCGGCTTCGTGGTCCTGGTACCGCTGTGGTCGTGGCTCGGCACCTGGGCGCGCTGGCAGGACGTACTGCTGGCGGTCGGGCTGGTGTTCCTCTTCGTCCTGGCACCGCTGGCGCTGCTGGTGGCACGGAGCTCGGCGCGGGTCACCGCGGTGTCCGAGCCGGAGGCCGGTGGTGAGCCCGAGCCGCCGCGGCTGACCTTCGGCGAGCGGCTGCGGCTGACCGCCGGGAACGCGGACCTGCGCCGCCTCGCGCTGGCCATGTTCGCCTGCGGGGCGACGATGGCCTTCATCGACGTGCACTTCATGCCGCTGATGCACGACCACGGCATCGGCCAGCCCGTGAGCTCCACCGCCGTCGCGATGCTCGGCGTCGCCGAGATCGCGGGCGGCCTGCTGGCCGGCTGGCTCTGCGACCGCGGCTGGATCAGGGCCGTGCTGCTCAGCGCGTACGCCGTGCGGGCCGCCGCCATGCTGCTGGTGGCGCTGAGCCCGAGCGGCGCGGTCGCTGTCGCCTTCGGTGTGGTCTTCGGCATCAGCTACCTGGCCACCGTCATCGCCACCACCATGTGGGCCGCCCGCGTGCTGCCGGTGCACGTACGCGGCTTCGGCATGGGCCTGGTCTGGGCGGTGCACGCCCTCGGCACCGCGCTGTCGAGCCAGGTCGGCGCGCTCATGGCCGACGCGATGCACAGCTACACCGCGGTGACGCTGGCCTGCGCCGGCCTCGCGGCGGCGGCCTGCGTCCTGGTCCTGGCGAGCCGGCTGCCCGCGGCGCACGTGGCCGCGGAGCCGGAGCCGGAGCCGGAGCCGAAGCGGGAGCCCGTGACAGCCGGCTGACCCCGTACGTAGACATCGCGCGCCCCCTCCCTCGCCCCTCACCCCCCACCTCAGCGCCCTCAAGGAGCCCCCTCATGGCGGACAGGGTCCCCCTGCCCCTGCACGAACGCCTGCGCGAACTGCCCAGGAGTGCCTGGGTGATCTTCGCTGGAATGTTCCTCATCAAATTCGGCAATTTCCTCAACGTGTTCCTGGTGCTCTTCCTCGTGGCCCAGGGGTTCTCCGCCTTCGAGGCGGGCATCGCCCTCGGCGTGGTCGGGGTCGGCGCCTTCATCGGAAACGGCATCGGCGGCACGGTCGCCGACCGTTTCGGGCGGCGTACCGCGATCGCGGTGTCGATGTTCGGCAGCAGCGCCGCCACGGCCCTGGTCCCGCTGACCGACGGACTGTTCACCACCACCGCCCTGGTGGGGCTGGTCGGCGTGTTCGCGCAGCTCTACCGGCCGGCGGCCGGGGCACTGCTCGTGGACCTGGTCCCCGAGGAGCAGCGGGTGATGTCCTTCGCCGTGCTGCGCCTCGCCATCAACGTGGGCATGGCCGTCGGCCCGCTCGTCGGCGGCCTGCTCAGCGGGATGTCGTACACCTACCTCTTCCTCGGCGACGCGCTGTTCTCCTTCGCCTTCGGCGCGCTCGCGCTGCTGACGCTCCCGGCGGGCCGCCCGGTGCCTGCCGAGGTCCCGGCCGAGGCCTCCGCCGAGTCCGTGAAGGGCAAGCGGCGGCGCGGCGGCGGCTACCGGCAGGTGCTCGCGGACCGCCCGTACGCGCTCTTCCTCGGCTCGATGGTCGCCGCGACCTTCGTATACGGCCAGTCCACCGTGACGCTGCCCCTGCACGTCACCGACGCCGGCTTCGACAACAAGGTCTACGGCCTGCTGCTCGGCCTGAACGCCCTGCTCTGCGTGGTGATCGAACTCCCGCTCACCAAGCACACCGAACGCCGCAACCCGCGCCGCGTGATCGCCGCCGGCCTCGCCCTCCTGGGCATCGGCATGGCCCTCACCGGCGCCGCCCACGCCATCTGGCTGCTGGCCCTGACGGTGGTCGTGTGGACCGTCGCCGAAACGCTCTACACGCCGATCGCCAACGCCTACCCCGCCGAGTTCTCCCCGGCCCACCTGCGCGGGCGCTACCAGGGGGCGGAGGGCATCGCCCACACGCTCGGCGGCGCCCTCGGCCCGGCCGTCGGCGGTCTGCTGTACGGCATCTCGGCCCCGCTCCACTGGGTGGTCTGCGCGGCCGTCGCCGGCCTGGGCGCCCTGCTGGTGCTCGGCGCCAACCCCGGCAACCGGAAGCGGGTGAGCGAGACGGCGCCGGCCTCCGAGCCCCAGCCCGCCCCGGCCGGCTGAACCCCGCACCGCACCGCACCGACTGACGACAAAGAACCGAAAGGAAGCACCCGCATGACCACGCAGACCCCGGCACCCGCCGCGACCGCCCCGGCGGACGCCGACGTCCACCGGATCGACATCCCCTCCGCCACGGAGGACCCGGCGGCCTACGTCACCGCCCTCCTCGACGTGGCCGCCGACCGCGACGCCTTCGACGTACTCGCCAAGACGCCCGTCTGGGCCGCGCGGCTCTTCGCCGACCTGCCGACCGACCTCGCCGAGACCGTCCCCGAGCCGGGCGAGTGGCCGGCCGCCTTCATCGTCGGCCACCTCTTCGACGTCGACATCGTCTACGGCTTCCGCTGGCGCCTGGTCGCCACCGAGGACAACCCCGTCTACCCGGGCTACGACGAGCAGCGGTGGGCGCCGCTGCCCCGCCTCCCCTTCCGCCAGATGCTCGACGCCTGGACGGGGCTGCGCGCCTCCAACGTCGCCCTCCTCGCCTCGCTCGCGCCCGAGGACCTGCTGCGCACCGGCCGCCACGGCGAGCAGGGCGGCGAAACGATGGAGGTCATGATCCGCAAGGTCATCGGCCACGACATCGCGCACATCAACCAGATCTACCGCGCCATCCGGCTCGTACGGCAGGCCGCCGGTCTGGAGGTGGCCGAACTCGACGCGACGTACGCCTCGCTGGGCCTGCGCTGACCGCTCCCTCGCGGAGCCGGACCCCTCCGGGCGGGAGGTAACCTCGCGCCCGGAGAAGGGGGTCCAGCGTGCCGATGGCCGAGTTGCAGGTGTACGAGGTCCAGGAGGCCGACGTCGCGGGCGGCGTGTGCGTGGTGCGGTGCGTCGGCGGAGTCGCCCGTACCGGGCAGGTGTACGCCGTCGGGGAGTCGAGGCTCGGCCTGCGCCGCATCGAGTGGTACGGGCGACCCGCCGGGTTCGTCCACCTCCTCGACGCCGGCCACTCCGCGAGGGTCCACCTCACCGGCGCCATCGTCGCGCTGCTCACCAAGGGCCAGGTGCTGACCTCCGTACCGCCGGGCGGACACGCGCTGGCCGATCTGGAGGCCTGGCTGGCCACCGGCCCGCCGCTGCTGGACGAGCCCCACCCCCGGACCCTGCGCGTCCTGGCCGTGGGCCGGATGCGGGACGAGGCGCTGCCGGACGAGGTCCGGCTGCGCTGGGGCCGGGTGGCGCTGGCCGCGACGTACCGCTGCGCGGAGGCGGAGGGCGCGGCGGACCTGGTACGGGGACCCGAACTGGCCTCCGTACGCGGCTACCTGATCCAGCGCTTCGGCCCGGCGCGCGGTGGCGACCCGGCCGCCCTGTGCCGGGAGGTGCTGGCGCTGATCGACCTGACCCCGGCGCAGGCGGCGGAGCAGGCCCGCGACTGGCGCGCACTCCCGCGCCCCCGCATCCTGCACCTGCGCCGCATCAAGAACCTCATCCCGTGGCTGACCCTCGTCCGCCCCCACCTGCCGCCCGGCGACCCGCTGGGGGAACTCGTCGACGCCTGGACGGCGGTGAGGGCCCGGCTTCCCTGAGAGGCGGCCCCGGCCGGGTCAGCCGAACTGGCCGGGCCGGTAGTCGCCGGCGGGCTGCCGGACGAGCACGTTCACGCGGTTGAAGGCGTTGATGAGGGCGATGAGGGACACCAGGGCGGCGAGCTGGTCCTCGTCGTAGTGCTTGGCGGCGTTCGCCCAGGCCTCGTCGGTGACGCCGCCGGCCGCGTCGGCGATGCGGGTGCCCTGCTCGGTCAGTTCCAGGGCGGCGCGCTCGGCATCGGTGAACACCGTGGCCTCCCGCCAGGCCGCGACGAGGTTGAGGCGCGTCGCGCTCTCCCCCGCCTGTGTGGCTTCCTTGGTGTGCATGTCGGTGCAGAAACCGCAGCCGTTGATCTGGCTGGCGCGTATCTTCACCAGCTCCTGCGTCGCGGCGGGCAGCGTCGAGTCCGCGACCACCTTGCCCGCCGAGACGAAGTGCCTCAGGGACTTGGTCGCGACCGCGTTGCCGAAGAGGTTCAAGCGGGCATCCATGGCGCACTCCTTGCCGTTGTCAGTGCTTACACCTCTCTGACCGGACGGCTCGGCACGATGTGACAAGGTCAAATGTGACGTGTGTCACTTCAATGGCATCGGGGCGGGGCGCTATCCCTTGGCGGCGTTGCCGAGCACCTTCGCCGGGGTGATGCGCACGATCACCCGTACGTCCTCGGCGGGCGCCTCCTGGTACTCCTTGCCGGCGCCCGGCCCCAGGTACTCCTCGGCGATGCGGACGGCCACCGCCCGGCCGGCGTCCTCGGTGACGGTGGCGGTGCCGCGGATCTCGGCGTAGAGGTAAGGGTTGGCGAGGTCGAAGACGGTCAGGCCGACGCGCGCGTCCCGGAGGATGTTCCGCTCCTTGCGGCGGCCCCGCTCGGTGGATATCAGCACGTCGTCGCCGTCCCGGGTCACCCAGACCACCGAACTCTGCGGACTGCCGTCGGGGTTGAGGGTCGCCAGGACCGCCGGGTGCGGGGAGTCGAGAAGGCGGCGTACGGCGTCGTTGAGCGCGATGGTCGTCATGCGGGCGAGGGTAACGGGCGCCGCCGGGGCGGGGCGCGCCCTTTCCCGGCCGGGCGGGCACTACTCGAAGTCGCTCAGCGCCAGGGGATGTTGAGCCAGGGGCTGGCCGGGTCGGTGGTCAGGGTCAGGTGGGTGGCGAGGGAGGACGCGTACCACTCCCCGAACTCCTCCTCGTCGAAGTGCAGGCACCGCCCGAGCGCATAACCGGCTGAGAACTCCTCCCAGGACCGGTACGTGTCCCGGGCCGCCTCGCCGGCGCGCAGCACGGCGCGTTCGGTGTCCTCCAGAGTGCAGTAGCGGGCCCCGACGCCCCAGCGGGCCATCTGAGAGGCCCGGCCGTGGTCCCAGCCCTCGACGGAACGCACCCAGCCGCCCTCCGGGAGCAGCCCGTCGGCGCGGAAGCGCTGCTCGTAGCGGGCGATCCGGCCGATGAGCCGCTGCACGCCCGCGATCTCGCCCTCGATCTCCGCGGTGGGGCGCGGCTGGGCCACGGTGACCCCGTCGGCGGTGAGCTGCGGCTCGGCGGAGCGCTCGGCGCCGCGCCGCAGGCCGGCCTCGGCGGCGTGCCGCCAGTGCTCCACGTCCACCGGGCCGGCGAAGTCGGAGGCCAGGATCCGGCGCACGCGCAGCGCGAACTCCCAGACGGGGCTGACGATGTCGGCGTTCAGCATGCGCTGGAGGACGTCGAACCAGCCCGCGCTGTCCGTGATGTCCCAGGCCTTGCGCAGGCGCTCGCGTTCGCGGGTGTAGCCGGTGCCGTGGTAGGCGAGGGCGTTCCAGAACTCACCGTTGGTGACGGCGAGATGCGCGCCCACGGCCAGGCCGTGGGCCACGGGACCGTGGAGCGGTCCGCCGGTGTGCAGGGCGTGCACCACACCAGGGGCCGGGCCCCAGGAGGGGGCGGCGGCGTCCCAGTGCGCGCGCCAGCGGGCGCGGTCGGCGGGGGTGGTCGTGAGGTACGCCTCGGCTGGGCTGCCGGGGTTCACGGCGAGGTGGGCGGGGTCGTGGGCGTCCCAGGCCTCGGCGAACCAGGCGAGGCTCCGGCGCAGGAAGACCGTGTCCGGGGAGGGCGCGGGCAGCATGCCGCGGGTGAAGACGGCCAGGCTCGCACCGCTGGGATCGGGGTGGAAGCGGGCCTGCCGGGGGTTGGCGTCGACGTGGGCGCGGAACTGGGGGAGGAACAGCTCCGCGCGGGCGAGGGCGTCGAGGTAGCCGGACCAGTCCCCGCGCGCCTTGGCCTCGTACAGCTCGCGCTCGATCGCACTCGGCGCCGTCCATCCCCTCATACGGGGACCCTATACGGGGGCCACGGCCGCGCACTCGGCCCATACGGTCTTCCCGACGACCCGCTCGGAGGTCCCCCAGCGCTGCGCGAGCGCGCTGACGATCTGGAGCCCCCGCCCGTACTGCTCGTCGTCGGCCGCCGCTCGCGGTTCGGGCCGCCGCTCTCCTTTCGGATCGGTGACCGCGATCCGGAGCACTGCTCCGGTGAGCTGTATCTCGACCCGGAGGTAGCGGTCGCGGAGCGACCCGTGCACCAGCGCGTTGGTGACGAGCTCACTGGTCACCAGCGCCACATCCGCCGCCAGCCCCGGCTGCCCCCACACCACCGCCAGCCACGCGGCCCGCCGCCGGGCGGCGGGCACCGAGTCCTGCCGGGGCGGGTAGTTCCGTACGTCTCGTCGCGTCGCGGGCTCGTCCATGTCCGTGCACCTCCGGTGGGGCGGTGGCAATGCCGGCGCCTTGTGGGCAGCACGGTGCGCTTCCGCCAACTGAAGCTGGTCAGTGAGCAGTTCGTCACCGACGGTAGGGGTGTGGCGACTCCCGGGGCAAGCGCTTCGGGGAAGATATTCCCCGTACGGATTACGGTGTCGACTTCGGGTTGTGTGAGCGCAAGACTGAGCCGGTGAACCGTGGAACACGCGAAGGCCAGGGAAACCGGACGTCGACGGTGCTGGGGCGCCGACTCGGTGGCGAGCTGTACAAGCTCCGCACGGCGGCGGGTAAGACCCAGCTACAGGCGGCACGCGAGATCAGTGCCACGTCGACGAAGATCGTGAAGATGGAGAGCGGCTGGGTGCCCATGCGGGACCCGGACATCCGCGTGCTGTGCGAGTTCTACGGGGTGACGGACGCCCAGTTCGTGAGCGGACTGCTCGACTTGGCCCGGCTGGACCGCGATCGCCGCAAGGCCAAGGGCTGGTGGCAGCAAGTCCCCACCGTCGGCGGTTTCGCCGAGTACGTGGCGATGGAGGACGTCGCCACCCGCATCCGGTCCTGGCAACTCGCCTTGATCCCGGGGCTGCTCCAGAGCCCCGACTACATTCGCGCGCTGGGCGTTAGCTCCGACTCGTGGACACACCCGGACCAGATCGAGGAGATGGTGACCACCCGTACCAAGCGGCAGGCGCGGTTGAGGGGTGACAAGCCCCTGGAGTTCCACGCTGTGATCTGGGAGGCGGCGCTGCGCCAGGAGATCGGCGGTCGTGACGTGATGCGCTCGCAGCTCAACCACCTTGTGGAGATGGCGCAGCTGTCCAACGTGCACGTGCAGGTACTGCCGTTCCGGGCAGGCGGGCACCACGGCGTCGCGGGCGCGTTCAACATTGTGTCGTTCGCCGAACCGGGGGCCGTGGACGTCGGCTACTCCGAGGGGATCGCCTCTACTGTGTGGGTGGAGGGGGCGGAAGGGAATGAGGCGTACGCCCGGTCGTTCGACCGTGTGTCGCGCATGAGCCTTTCGCCGCACGACTCCGTGAGCTTGATCGATGACATCAGCAAAGGTATGCAGCCATGACCGAGTTCGAGTTCGTGAAGTCCAGCTACAGCAGCGTCACGAACGACACGGACTGCGTGGAGGTGGCCACGAACGTGGCCGGCACGGTCGCGGTTCGGGACAGCAAGCACACCGACGGACCGGTCATCAGGGTCACTGCCACCGCCTGGGCGGCGTTTGCGGGGAGCGGTGGACGAACCTCCTGCCTCCGGGAAGCCTAAACCCGTGAACCAGTTCGAGTTCGTGAAGTCCAGCTACAGCGGCGACCGAATCGACTCGGACTGCGTGGAGGTGGCGACGAACGTGGCTGGCACGGTCGCCCTCCGCGACAGCAAGCGCGCCGACGGTCCGGTCATCCAGGTCACCCCCACCGCGTGGACGGCATTCGCGGCGGCGCAATGAGCCCCGGGATCACCGTCTACTTGCGGCCCGGCTGCGCGTTCTGCATCAAGCTCTGGTTCAAGCTCCGCCTCACCGGCACCCGGTACCGCCCGGTCAACATCTGGCGGCAGCCCGACGCGGCGGCCTTCGTCCGGAGCGTCAACGCCGGCAACGAGACCGTCCCCACGGTCCGCGTGGTGTCTTCGACCGGCACCGAGTCGGTCCTGACGAACCCGTCCCTCACCCAGATCAAGCAGGCCCTCGACGCCTGACCCCCGGCCCGCATACGCATGGAAGTCCCCGCTACGGCGGGGGCTCTGTGCTGTCTGGGCCGGTTTCCAGTAACGGAAATCCGAACCCCTTGCGCCTACCCCGGCAGCCCCGCGAGCATCGGTCACGACACTCGATGACGAGGGGCAGGCTGTGAAGCTGACACGACTGGTGGGCGAGTGCAACGAGGGCGAGTGCCCGACCATCTACGCCACGGATCGCGGCACGCTGGCCATCCAGGGGGACAGGGTTGCCGACCACGGGCTGGAGATTCCTGCCCACGAAACCTTGGTGGAAGTCCCCATCGCGCTTATCCGAAAGGCCATCCGTGACAACCTCATCTAAGACCCTGGGGGACTGGCTCAAGGACTTCAACCAGGAAGCGTTCCGGCTGGAAACCCTGGACGACTACAGCAAGTCGGGCAGTGTCGATGCCTATCAGGCGTTCCTTGCAGGCGAGTCGCAGCCGGAGGACTTCAAGACATCCGATTGGATGGCGACGGTCGGAAATGCCGTGCAGGCAGGAAAGCGGATCTATCGCGTTCACGTCCTCGCTCGGCCGCTGACCGACTATCTGCGGTTCGAACTCTCGTGGGGTTATCAAAGGAACATGGCGGCCGGGGAAGAGTTCTTCATCCTGGACACCACGAGCCAAGGGAACCCGATCTCGGACGCCCCGGACTTCTGGATGTTTGATGAACAGGTCGTTGGAACGATGTCCTACGATGGGGAGGGTAAATTCCTGGGCATCAACTTCCCCGACGTCGAAGAATTGTCCAAGTTCTTGGCGTACAGAGACACTGCAATGGCTCAAGCCGTGCCGTTCTCTGAATGGTGGGCAAAGTACGGCGAGTGAATAAGACGAGTCTTGGATCAGCGCTGCGGGAACTGCGAGTGTCCTCCGGGATGGAGGCCAAGGCGGTTGCCCGTGGCGCTGCCATGTCTCGTTCCAAGCTGTCCAAGATTGAGAACGGGAACACTGCGGCGAGCGTTACCGATGTGGACTGCATCCTCACGGCCATAGGCGTGTCGGAGGAGGTCAAAGTCGAGTTCATGGCCGCAGCAAGAGAGGCGGCCACAGAAGTCACGGCCTGGCGCCTCATTCGCCGTCTGGGCTACAGCCGCAAGCAGGAGCAGGTGCAGGCCTTGGAGTCGCAAACGACTCTACTGCGCCTGTTTCAGCCCTCGCTCATTCCCGGTTTGCTCCAGACCCCGGAATATGTCCGGGCGGTTTTCGCCCGCAAGGGGCTGACAGAGGTTCAGCTGGAGCGCACCATCGGTGCCAGGCTGGCACGGCAAGGCGTCCTGTACTCGACGGAGAAGGCATTTCGTTTCGTGATCACGGAATCAGTCCTCCGCTGGCACATTGTTCCGCCGTTGGTGATGGTGGGGCAGTTGGACCGACTGATTTCCGTCTCCCGGTTGCCGAATGTCGATATGCGGATCGTTGCGTTGTCTGCCGCTCAGGTGGAGTTTCCGGAGCACTCATTCTCCATCAAGGACGACCGTACGGTGACCATTGAAATGGTCCATGCCGAAATGGTCGTGACCGACCCCAGGGACGTCGCCCTGTACGTATCCAAGTTCGAAGGGTTCCGTCGGACCACTGTCGCCGGCGAGAGCATGCGGGCCTTGATCGAAGGCATCCGGGACGAGCTTTTGCGCGAACAGGAAACCGGCTAGAAACGCCTCCCGCACCCCGACAGGATTGGCCCCCGACAGCCGGAAATGTCGAGCGAGGGGTGCGCGATGGCGAGCAGGACAGAACCGGCACGGTGGCACGAGGCGCCGTTGTCGCTGCCTCCCAGGGAGCCCCGGGCGGTACCGCAGCCGGTGGCCGGCTGTCCCGAGTGTCAGCGGCTGGATGTCCTGCGGCGCAGCGCGACCGAGGGCGACCGCGTGGACAACTCGCTGATCGCGGACTGCAACGTCCTGCTCCGGATGCACGGCACGGGGCACTGATGGACATGCAGACGTGGCGGGACGGCCGTACCCGGGCCGCCGACGCGGCGGAAGCGATACGTACGGCCCTGGCCGCCCTGGGCGTTGCCGAATCCGCGTGGAGCGGCATCCGGCCGACCGTGACGCACACCGGCCGGCCCTACGTCCACCTCGGGATGATCCGGGCCGACGTGGTGGAGCAGGTGGCGGAGGCGCTGAGGGCCTCCGTAAGGAACCCGACCGTTGAGAGAGAGGAAACATCGCTATGACGACCATGCTGGACAACCCCGTCGCCGTGCGGCACGGGCGGGACCTCGTGAGTCCCGAGCTGTTCGAGAAGCTGGCCGCGTTCTGCGCGGAGGAGTACGGCCAGGAGCCGGTCGTGGCTCGCCAAGTGATGGACCAGGCGCTGGCGTTCCTCAAGGTCATGGGTGACGCCCGGGCCTTCGACATGGCGCCGTCGGAGATCGTTGATCCCGGCTGGCACACGTTCATGTTGCACACGCAGGAGTACGCGGCGTGGTGTGAAGCGCAGTTCGGCTACTTCCTCCACCACGCCCCGAACTCCAAGGTCCGCACGCGGCCCCTCATGGTCTCCGTCGCGGACCGGATCAAGGTCGCCGGGTTCGCCGTGGACGAACGGCTGTGGGGCACTTCGGCCGACGGTAACCAACCCGCGTGCTGCGGCGACGGCGGCTGTTGCTGATCCAGCCGGCCGATCGGGTCCGGGCGCGGCCGACGCACCGCCCGGGCCTCCTCCCAACAGAGGTAGGGCGTATGCAGCACGACGGAGTTCTGACGGGGCAGAGCCGGGTCACGGTGTTCGCGATGTTCGGCACGGCCTTCGGGTACGCGACCCACTCCCTCGACGGACGGAACATCGGGGAGGTCGCCGTCGTCGGGCCCCTGACTCCGGGCGTCGAGTGGGCGCGGCTGTGGCAGATGGCGCGGAACATGTGCCGGCCTGCTGATGGGGACCGGGAACACGCTCAATGGATCACGATGCAGGCTTCGCGCTCGTTCATCTGCGGTAGCGACGTGATCGTGAAGTTCCCGCAAGGAACGTGGAAGCTGGAGCCCGGCGGCAAGCGGGTGGCCTTCGAGGGTACGTACTGCAACCGCGATGGCCTGTGGACAGGGAACCTGACGGTAGAAGAGGCCATGCCCGAGCACGTAGCCGCACACCCGTCGCTGTATCGGCATGACCAGTCCGCTGTGCGGAGTTGAGGACCGACTTTCTACCCCGCGCAGTCTCAGAGCATCGAGGCCCGGGGGCCGCGCGGCACTGTTCCGCTACGGCGTCGTCGGCCAGGCGGGCGACGCCGCTGGCCGCGCCGCCTTCGCGGCCCGCCTGCGGGCCACCAGTGCCCAGATCCCGAGACCGGCACCGGCAGGGAGGGGCAGAACGCTGAACAGCATCACCGCGCCGATCCAGACGTGTCCGGCGTCGGTTTCGAGGGCTTCGGCGCGTACCGCTGAGACCGGCACCATGCCCTCCCTCGTCCCGGCGAGGTGGTAGGAGGAGTCATTCGAGTTGACCCGGTTGTCCCCCATCAGGAAGATCCGGCCCTCCGGTACGGTCACGTCGAACGGAACGGTCGCCGGCACCCCCCGGTCCATCAGATACGGCTCGTCGAGCAGGTGGCCGTTGAGCGTGAGTCCGGGCGCGCCAGGGCGGAAGGAGAGGTGGTCGCCGCCGACCGCCACCACCCGGGACAACGAATCCCCGTAAGGCACCCAGGGCAGGGAGACGAGAACGACCTCCCCCCGCTCGACGTTCCGCACCGAGCCCCCGCCGAGGAAGACGCGGTCACCGCGCGCGTAGGTGGGCTTCATCGCGTCGCTGCCCGTGACGCGCGTCTGATATCCGTAGGGCGCGCCGAGAGCGGCCCAGACGGTCGTCCCCACCACCAGGACCGCCCCGAGTGCCAGCAGCACGATGGCGGTGATCCCCGGTCTGCGACCCGGCCGTCTGTTTCCCGTCACATGCCCTCCCTGCTGCGTACCTGGCGGGAATCGTACGGTCGGCCCGCACCCGGGACGCCAGTAGGGTGTCCGCCCCAGGGCAGCGTGCGGCGGCGGAAGGCGGATATGCGGGGCGGTTCGGTCACGGTGGTCGGCGGAGCATCGCGGGTTGCGCGTTCGCGTCCGGCCCGGATGCGGCCCCCGGTCACGGATGAGACGCTGGGTCTGTCCGGAACGGCGGCGGCAGTCGACGACTGGCCTGGCCCGAGTACTTCCATGGCGACGCTGACCGGAATCAGATCCCCGTAGGGACCGTCCGTCGGGCCCGTACTTGGTGTGAGCCCGGCATCACGTGATGTGTGCGCCGGGGGGCACACGCCAGTACGAGGGAGGACGAGACATCATGAGCGTTCCTGTGGCGTCCCGGTCGCGCCGCCTGGCGACGGCCACGGTCACAGCCGGTGTCCTGGCCGCCGGCTTGCTCCTGGCCCCCGAGGTCTCCGCGGTCGGCAGCTCCGCACCGACAGCCCCCCGTGCCAAGGCCGTGCCGTGTGAGTACGTGAACGGCGAGGGGGTGGCAGGCACCCGTCTGAATGCCACTCCTCCCCGCTGGAAGTACGGCAACAGCCCTTATCTGGGCACGCGGTTCGACCGCTGTGGGGACGTGGTCACGATCCATTACGGCGGCTACCCCAAGGCGAGCTATTACAAGGTCGCATGGAGCATCAACTGCCCCAAGGGATCGTTCGAGAAGAAGTACGGGCCCGGCAAGGCGTTCAAGCTCGTGCTGACTGCCGCACACTGCAGGACCACCCAAGACAGCTACACCACGTACGAGGTTCAGGTGGCGGCCTGTACCCGCCACACGCCTCCGGCGAAGGACACCTGCACCCGCTGGTCGCCCAGGGTCCTCCTGACCTACTTCACGAACCCGTAGTCGGCGCCGCCCCTGTTCACTGAGGGGGCGCCATGACATCACTGGCGCTCGAGGACTTCGTCCCATACGCAGCCCCCATCGGCCCAGCTCCACAGCCGGCGGCGCAGTGATGCGGCGGCGTGGCGCAGGCCGTCGTGGGCCCCTGGTCCCACGCTTCGGCCCGGCGGGAGCGGGGGGACGTGGCCGTGGTGGGGCCGCGGGTACGGGCGGCCGAGGGTGCGGCCGATCCGGCCTGGCATCCCGTCGAGCGGCCGGTCGTGGAGCTGTGCCCGCGCGGCAGCGGCCCGGCGGCGGTGATGGCCGGCGTGCCCAAGGGGCCGGAGGTGGCGCGGATACGGGGTCGGCTGCGCCGGGCCGGGCTGCTCCGCCGGAGCACGGCGTCCGTCGGCGGCCCCGCGAGGGCCTGGCCCGAAGGGACACCCGTACGACCCCCCGTGCCACCGCGCGACCGTGCGGACCCCCTTGACGGGCCCGGGCGGCGGGGCGAGGCTCCCGGGTCTCGGGTCGAACGGGTGCAGCTGGGGGGCCGGTATGCCGGGGGAGTCTGTGCGGACGGTGGGGGAGCTGCGGGGGCGGCTCGCGCGGTGCGGGGCGCGGTGGTCCGTCAGCGAGCACCTCGCCGACGAGGAGCCGCTGCCGCGGCCGGCGCTCGGTCTGGAGCCGGGGGTGCGTCCGACGCCCGCCGCGGAGGCGGGGGCGGTGGACCTGCGGGCGCTCGTCGGGCGGGAGAGCGGCAATCCGCACCTCACCCGGCGTCGCGCCGCACACGGGCTGCTGCCCGACTCGGAGGCGGCCGTCGGCGCCCGGCCCACCGCCGTGGACTGGCGGAGCCGTTGGGGCTGGCCGTGGCTGACCAAGGTGAAGGACCAGAATCCGTGCGGGTCCTCCTGGGCCTTCGCGGCGGCGGCCCTCGTGGAGTCGATGGCCCGGATCGAGCACCACGTGTGGGCCCGGCGCTCCGAGGGGGACGTGCGCGACGCGCTGAAGTCCGCCTGCGGGCAGGGCGGCGACCCGGAGACCGCCCTGGACTGGATCCAGGCCAACGGCGGCCTCGCGGACCCGGACTGCTGGCCGTACGGCACCCCGCCCCCCGGCCTGCCCGCTGCCCGGCGCGAGGCCTGGCGGGCCGAGTACACGCCGAGCTGGGACCGTTCGGGCCGCACCGTGCGGATCAGCGACTACGTGCGGCTCGGCGACGTGGGACAGCAGAAGACCTGGCTGGACACCGTCGGACCGCTGACCGCCTGCTTCGACGTGTACGACGACTTCTTCGGGCTCGGCGCGGGCGTCTACCACCGCACCGGCGACCGGTACGAGGGCGGCCACTGCGTGCTGATCACCGGCTACGACGACGCGGCCGGCTGCTGGCTGTTCAAGAACTCCTGGGGGACCGGCCACCACGTCGGAGGCTACGGCCGGATCGCCTACGGCGAGGTCAACATCGACTACTGGGCCAAATGCGGCCTGCTCGGCACCAACATCGACCCCTGGAGCAAGCGCCGCCTGCACACGGGCAACGTGTACGAGAGCGGGAACGGCCGCTCCCACCGCAACTTCGAGCTGGCCGCCACCGCCGGCGGCGGACGGCTGCGGCACTGGTGGCGCGACGGCGACGCCCCCTTCGCCTGGTCCCGGGCGTCCGAGTTCGCGCACGACGCCTCCGGCCAGCCCGCCTTCACCGGGTCCACCTACAACCGGAACATGGAGTCCCTGCACGTCACCACCGGCGGCCGGCTGCGCCACTGGTACTTCGAGCAGTCCGGCGGCTTCTGGCGCGACGGCGGCGCCTTCGGGCCGGGGGACGCGGCGCCCGGTTCGACCCCGGCCTTCATCCAGAGCGACTACGGCAAACCGGGCAACTTCGAGGTCGTCGTCCGCACCGCCGACGGGCGCCTCAACCACTGGTGGCGGATCAACGGCGCCCCCTGGACCTGGAACGACGGAGGCCGCTTCGCCTCCGGCATCGCCCACTACGGCCCCGCCCTCGTCCAGACCCGCAGCCGCCACCTCGACCTCGTCGCCGCCCGCACCGACGGCCGGATGCAGCTGTGGTGGCGCGACGACCCCAACGGCTTCGCCTGGCGGCCCGGCGAGGTCTTCGGCAGCGGCATCACCTCCGCGCCCTGCCTGATCGAGGCCCAGTACGGGGCCGCGGACGAGGACACCGCCGGGAACTACGAGCTGTGCGCGGCCCGCGCGGACGGCCGCGTCGAACACTGGTGGCGGGGCAACGCGGGCGACGCGGCCTGGACCCGCGGCGCCGTCTTCGGACACGACGTGCGGGCCGTCACCGGGATGCTCCAGGGCAGTTTCGGGTTCAACCTGGAAGTCGTCGTCCTGCGCACCGACCGCCTGCTCCAGCACTACTGGCGCGACGGCGCGGGCTGGCACGAGGGAGCGGTCATCGGCCCGGCCTGAGGGGCCGTGCCCGAAAGGGGCTGAGGGGGCGTACGGCGTCGCCCGGTCCGCATCCTGGACGGGCCCCGGCTTGCACCCCTGTTGTATCTAAGCTGCGCCCATGCCGTCCCCCGCCGCCACCCCCACCGCCGCCGACCGCGTCTACCACCACGTCAAGCAGGGGGTGCTGGAGCGCCGCTACGAAGGCGGGACCCTGCTCACCGAGGGCGAGGTCGCCGAGGCCGTCGGGGTCTCCCGTACGCCGGTCCGCGAGGCGCTGCTGCGGCTGGAGACCGAGGGGCTGCTGAAGCTCTACCCGAAGAAGGGCGCGCTGGTCCTGCCGGTCTCCGCGCAGGAGATCACCGATGTCCTCGAAACCCGGCTGCTGGTCGAGGAGTTCACCGTACGCCGAGCCGTGCCGGCGCCCCCCGGCCTGCTGGAGCGGCTCGCCGCCCTGATCGACGAACAGCGGCGGCACGCCGACGACGGCGACCTGGCCGCGCTGATCGCCGCCGACCGGTGCTTCCACGCCGAGATCGTGCGCAGCGCCGGGAACCAGATCCTGAGCCGGCTCTACGACCAGCTCCGCGACCGGCAGCTGCGGATGGGCGTCGCCCTGCTGCACGCCCACCCCGACCGCGTGGAGCGCACCCTGGCCGAGCACACCGAGATCCTCGACGCGCTGCGCGCCGGGGACGGGCGGGCCGCGGCCGCCGCCGTACGCGGCCACATCGGACGGGTCGGGGCACTCGTGCGGGGGCCGGGCCGATGACGACAGCGGCCGTGCTCAAGGACCCTCCGGGCGGGCGGAAGGCCGTCGCCGTCTGGTCCATCGGCGTCGCCGTCTACTTCGTCGCGGTGATCTTCCGTACCAGCCTGGGCGTCGCCGGACTCGACGCCGCCGACCGCTTCCAGGTCAACGCCTCGGCGCTGGCCGCCTTCTCCCTCCTCCAGCTCCTGGTCTACGCGGGCATGCAGATACCGGTGGGCCTGATGGTGGACCGGCTCGGCACCAAGAAGGTGCTCACCCTGGGCGCCGTCCTCTTCACCGCCGGGCAGCTCGGCTTCGCACTGTCCCCCTCCTACGGGATGGCGCTCGCCGCCCGCGCCCTGCTGGGCTGCGGTGACGCGCTGACCTTCATCTCCGTTCTCCGGCTCGGCACCCGGTGGTTCCCGGCCCGGCGCGCACCGCTGATGGCGCAGCTGGCCGGGCTGGTGGGGATGGCGGGCAACCTCGTCTCCACCCTGGTCCTGGCGCCGGTCCTGCACGGCGTCGGGTGGGTTGCGGCCTTCGCGGGGAGCGCGGTGGCGGGGCTGATCGTCCTGGTGCCGCTGGTGCTGTTCCTGCGGGACCACCCGGAGGGGCACGCGCCGGTGCCCGTCGCCCGGGGCGGGGCGGCGGGCGGCGCGGCGGGCGGGGCGGCGGGCGGCGCGGCGGGCGGCGCGGGGGGCTTCGTACGCCGCCAGATCGCGGACTCCTGGCGGGAGCCCGGCACGAAGCTCGGGCTGTGGGTGCACTTCACCACGCAGTTCCCGGCCATGGTGTTCCTGCTGCTGTGGGGGATGCCGTTCCTCGTCGAGGCGCAAGGGCTGTCGCGGACCACCGCGGGCGGGCTGCTGACCCTGATCGTCGCCGCGAACATGGGCTTCGGGCTGCTCTACGGCCAGATCGTCGGCCGCCGCCAGTCCTCCCGCATCCCGCTGGCCCTCGCCACCATCGGACTCACCGCCACCCTGTGGGCGGCGGTCCTGGTCCATCCGGGGGATCGGGCGCCCATGTGGCTCCTGGTCAGCCTGTGCGTGGTGCTCGGCACCTGCGGTCCGGCCTCGATGATCGGCTTCGACTTCGCCCGTCCCGCAAACCCGGCCGAACGCCAGGGCACCGCGTCCGGGGTCACCAACATGGGCGGCTTCCTCGCCTCAATGACCACCCTGCTGGCGGTGGGCATCCTGCTCGACGCCACCGGAGACAACTACCGCGTCGCGTTCTCGTCGGTCTTCGCCCTGGAACTCCTCGGCGTCGCCCAGATCCTCCGCCTCCGCGGCCGGGCACTGGCCCGGGAACGGGAGCGCACGCGGCCACCCACTCCAGCGGCAACCAGCCCCGCCAGGGGGTATCCCCGGACGAAGTCTGGGGGGGGTTGAGGCGCGGGGTCCGGGGCGGAGCCCCAGACCCCGGCGCAGCCGGGCTCCAGAGCCCCGCCCCCGTCCCTACGGGGTCACGGCGAACGAGCCCAAAATGGCGTCGGCCAGCGCCACGTCCCCCTCCACCTTCACCCGGTCGGCGACCGTCCGCGCCCGGACCCGGCCCGCGGCGAGGCGTACGTACGTCTCCCAGTCCAGGGTCAGCGTCACCGCCGGGCCCAGCGACGGGGCCTTGTCCAGGGTGCCCCGCCCGGCCGCGTCGACCCGTACGGTCCGCATGAACTCCAGCGCCCCGTGCACGTCGACGACCACCGCCGAGTTCGCCGGCGCGCCCGCGAGCTTCGCGACGACCTTCGGCAGCCCGGCGAGGAGGATGTCCCGCGCCACGTACGCCCCCGGCGAGTCCCAGTTCCCCGGCACGCCCAGCGCCGCCCGCAGGTCCTGCTCGTGGATCCACACGTCGAAGGCGCGCAGCCGCAGCGCGTGTTCCAGCGTCACCTGGTCGCCCAGCGGCCCGCGCACCATGGTGGCCGGATCCCGCTTCTCGTTGCGCAGCTGGCGCGAGCGGCGGATGACGGTGTACTCCAGCTCCGAGGTCATCTCCGGTGCGGTGTGGTGACGCCGTACGTCGACCTGCACCTCCATGTACCGGGTGAACTCGTCGACCACGTGCCGCAGGTCCCGCGCCACGGTGTGGATCGGCCGCGGGTCCCCGAGCTGCTCACACTCGATGCCGATGATGTGCGACACGACGTCACGGACGGACCAGCCGGGGCAGGGAGTCGCCCGGTTCCAGTCACCCTCGGGCAGGGGGAGCACCAGCTCGGATATTGCCTCGATGGAATGCGTCCACGCGTCGGCATAGGGCTGAAGGCTGGGATGGACGGTCAACGGGACCCCTCGCGTGCTGTTCAGTGGCGCGTTGTGGACTGTTCCCAAAACTACGCTGCCGGTGAGCACCCCGGCAGTGCTTTCGTGTGACGATCGTAGGCCCGAGTTGACGGCTGTTATGCCAGGACGGTGGTACTGTGCGCGCCTCGCTGATCCAAATCGCGGTGACCGACGGGGAGTCGGTGGCTTCCCGACGCTCCCGGGTCGCCGGTCTCGTACGGGAGCAGAGCGCTTCCGACCTCGTCGTGCTGCCCGAACTGTGGACCGTGGGCGCCTTCGCCTACGAGCAGTTCGAGACCGAAGCGGAACCCCTGGACGGGCCGACGTACGAGGCCATGTCCAAGGCGGCGCACGACGCCGGAGTGTGGTTGCACGCGGGCTCGTTCGTGGAGCGCGCGGGTGACGGATCGCTCTACAACACCGCCCTCGTGCTGAACCCGGCGGGCGAGCTCGCCGCGACCTACCGCAAGATCCACCGCTTCGGCTTCGACCAGGGCGAGGCGGTGCTGATGTCGGCCGGTGACTCCCTCACCACGGTGGCCCTGCCGGAGCAGACGCTCGGCATCGCCACCTGCTACGACCTGCGCTTCCCGGAGCTGTTCCGCGGGCTGGTCGACGCTGGCGCCACGACGCTGGTGGTCGCGGCGGGCTGGCCGGCCCGCCGCCGGGCCCACTGGACCCTGCTGAACCGGGCGCGGGCGGTGGAGGACCAGTCGTACGTACTCGCCTGCGCGCTGGCCGGTACGCACGCGGGCGTCGAGCAGTCCGGGCACAGCCTGGTCGTGGACCCGTGGGGCGAGGTGCTGGCGGAGGCGGGCCCCGGCGAGGAGGTCCTCACGGTGGAGCTGGACCCGGCGAAGGTCGCCGAGACCCGGGAGCAGTTTCCTGCGCTCAAGGACCGGGTACTGGGCGTGCGGCCACCGCAGGCCACGGAGGGATAGATTTCGGCCATGTCCCTCCTCTACGTGACCGACCTGGCCTACCCGGCGCGCGGGCGCCGCTACGGCGACGAGGACATATTCCTCACCGCCCGGCTCCGCGAGCACTTCCCCCTCGCCCTGTGCCACCCGCTGGACGCGGCGGCCCTGATGGGCGGGTTCGACGCGGTGGTCGTCCGCAACAGCGGCCCGGTCCTGCACTACCAGCGGGCCTACGAGGAGTTCCGCGCCGCCGCGCTCGCCGCCGGGACCCGCGTCTACAACCCGCTCACGGGACGCGGTGACATGGCGGGCAAGCAGTACCTGCTCGACCTCACGGCCGCCGGCTTCCCGGTGATCCCCACGGTCGACGACCCGGCGGACCTGCACCTGCTGCCCGAGGCGGCGACGTACGCGGTCAAGCCCAAGCAGGGCGCGGACTCCATCGGCCTCACCTTCACGCCGACCCCGTCCGGCCCGGCGGGCGAGGTGCTGATCCAGCCGCGGATCGACTTCGCGTACGAGGTGTCCTTCGTCTTCGTCGACGACGCCTTCCAGTACGCCCTGTACGCCCCGGACCCGGCCCGCCGCTGGGAGCTGGAGCCCTACGAGCCGACCGCCGCGGACCTGGCCTTCGCCCGCCGCTTCGTCGCCTGGAACACCCTGGCGCACGGCATCCAGCGCGTGGACGCCTGCCGCGCGCCGTCGGGGGAGCTGCTGCTGGTCGAACTGGAGGACCTCAACCCGTACCTCTCCCTGGACCTCCTCCCGGCCGAGGCCCAGGACGCCTTCGTCAGCGCGCTCACGGGCTCCCTCCGCTCCTTCCTGTCCTGATCCGGGTTGGCGGAATGCCTGCGTCAGCCTGCGTGGCTTGGGCACACTTCGCAGAGGTCCGTCCGGCGGCTTGCGCCCCCTACGCCTCGAGGAGCCTCTGGTGTCGTCGCAGGAACTCGACTTAACGATCACTCCCGAACAGGCCATCTACGGCGTGATCCTGACCGTTTCGCTTCCGGTCGGGCCCGCCCGCCTGCGGATTCCGTCCGGGACGCGGGACGGCGAGCTGGTGCGGGCGCGGGTCGGAGGGCAGGAGGTGCTGGCGCGGATCAGGGTGGCGTCGGCCCAGGCTCCGAGCCCTGCCCCTGCCCCTGCCCCTGCCCCCGCCCCGTCACCGTTCCTGAGTCAGGCCCAGGCCCAGGCCCCGACCCGGGCGCAGGCGCAGGTCCCGGGTTGGCCGGGGGCGGGGGCCGCGGGCCCGCCGCAGCCTGGGCCGCCGGCCAAGAAGGGCGCCGCGGGATGCCTGGTGGCGGTCGGGCTCGTCGTGGCCGTGATCGTCGCGCTCGTCGTGGCCGACTCCGGGGACGACACCGACAACAAGACGTCCGCCTCCTCGACGCCCACCCCGTCGGCCAGTTCCTGGTCGCCGTCCCCGTCCTACAGCCCGTCCTACAGCCCCTCGTACCGGTCCACCCCCGGCACCGCGACCGAGCCCGCCACCACCGAAGCGGCCAGCCCGGCGCCCAGGCCGTACGACAAGGGCACCTGCCTCAACGGGACCCTGCCGGACTCGACGACGGCGACGCGTGTCGACGACGTGGAGGAGGTCTCCTGCTCGGCGTCCGACGCCCACTACCGGGTGATCGCGAGCATCCCGATGACCTCCGACATGGACCGCTGCGACGACTACCCCAAGACCGAGTACGCCTTCTCCCACCGCTACACCCTCAACGGCGCCGTCATCAACCAGTACGTGTACTGCCTGGTCGGCATCGGCTCGTACGCCCGCTGACCCGTCAGCGTCGCCAGCCCGCCGCAGGCCTTGTCGTACGGGCGTGACCGGGCGTTCATGCGCGGATGGCAAGCTGAAGCATGAACGATGCCGCTCCGGCGCCCACCCCCGCGCCCGCGCCCGCGCCCGCGCCCCGACGTGCCCGCGTCCTGGGTACGGTCCCATTTTTGCCAGCGGCTCCGCCCCGCCCTGCGGTCACGCGGTCCACAGGGCGGAAGAACGCCCCTGCTAAGCCCCCTCAAGGCCCACTGAACAACCCCTGAGCCCCCGTGTCCGCCGCCCTGGTGAGGGTGACGGCACGAGGGCTCTAGGTATTCCACGGCCGTAGAAGTTCGTGCAAGTTGCTGGCACGTCCGGGTGATCCGGCGCAAGCTCGTTCATGTTGATCGCCACCAGAGCGACCGGAGGGCACCATGACGTTGCACCGGCTTGGCAAGGACCCAGAAAGCCCCAACAACGGTTCCCCGACCGTCTACTTGGACGACGAGACCGGGAACTACATCCTGCAAGGGTGGCGCGTGACGGACGCGGAACGGCTGGCGCAGTTGGACATGCCCGCCCATGAGACCGTCATCGAGTTCCCGAAGCGCATGATGCAGTTCTTCCCGGAGGTGAACGGTGGCGCAGGAGCCGACGTTTGAGGATCTGTTCCGCGCCGCGAGGCACAGCGCGTACCACCTGGAGATGCGGGACGCCTACGCGCTGGATCAGGACTACGCCGAGTGGACTTCGGGCAACCGATTCGACCCGGCGGAACGTTGGCCCTGGTGGATCGACCTGGTCTCTGGGGCAGTTGCGCGGGGCGTCGATGTCCGCCGGGCGCGCGTCGTCTCCGAGCCCATCTCTACGTACGTGCGCTACGAGTACGAGCTGACCAGCGGCCACAACATCAAGGCCGGGGAGTCCGTGCGCTGGCTGCCCCGCCGGGAGACTTCCGGCCTGGCACTGCCCGGCAACGACCTGTGGCTCTTCGACGGCACGTACGTGCTCTTCAATCACTTCGACGGCAATGGAGAGATGACCGGTGAGGAGCTGGTCGCCGACCCCGCCGTAGTGGAACTGTGCTCGTCCGCGTTCACGGCCGTGTGGGAGAGGGCCACGCCTCACGAGGACTATCAGCCGGTCTGATCCAGGGCACCGAACATGACCTCGTCGTCCAGCGTCCAGCAAGCCCGGGAGGCCTTGGGCAAGCGCCTGCGCGAGATCCGGAAGGACTCCGGTCTCACCGCGCGGGAGCTTGCCTCCCGGGCCGGCTGGCATGAGAGCAAGTGCAGCCGCATCGAGAACGGGCGAACGGCGCCCTCCGACGGTGATCTCCGGATCTGGGCGCTGCACTGCGACGCGGAGGAGCAACTTGCCGACCTGATCGCCACAGCACGCAACATCGACGGCGCCTACGTCGAATGGCGACGTATGGAGCGCTCCGGCCTGCGGCGCGCGCAGGAGTCGGTCCTCCCCCTGTGGGAACGGACCCGGAACTTCCGCGCCTACTCCTCCTGGCTGATCCCCGGTCCCTTCCAGACACGCGCCTATATAGAAGCGTTGCTCACAGCGATTCGCGATCGTCGCGCGCTGCCCGATGACCTGGAAGCAGCCGTTCAAGTCCGTGTGGACAATCAGCGGGTCCTGTACTCCGGTCCCCACCGCTTCGCGGTTCTCCTGGAGGAGAGCGTCCTACGTCACCGGATCGGCGGCGCCGACACCATGGCCGGGCAGCTCGGCCACCTCTTGTCTGTGGCGACCCTGCCGAATGTCAGCCTGGGCGTGATCCCCACGACGGCCGACCGTACGGCGCTGTGGCCGGTAGAGGACTTCTGGATCTTCGATGAGGCGCAGGTCAACGTCGAGCTGGTGTCCGCGTTCCTCACGATCACTCAGCCCCACGAGATCGGCATGTACGCCCGCACGTTCGCCGACCTGGCGGATCTGGCCGTCTACGGAGCGCCGGCACGCGCCCTGATCGCAGCATCCATAGACGCTCTCGGGTGACCAGCCGCAAGTCTTCGCAAGTTCGTTGAGGTGCGATCCCGGGCGTTCCTAGAGTGGTCGGCATACGGACGACACGAGGAGCGGACCGTGAAGCCGATCACGTATGCGCAACCCCCGGTAGAGCTGCCGTTGCGAACAGACGCGGAGCCCGTACCGGCGGCCGGCTGCGGAGTGTGCGCCGCCCTGGCCGACCAGCGTAGAGAGGCCCGCTTGAGGGGCGACGGCTCCACGGTGAGCGACTGCAATGTGGAACTCCGGAACCACCCGCACCTCAAGGGGTCGGCATGAGAGCGGTGCTCCGGTATGTCAGCCACGTCATGCATCGCCATCCCTCGGCGGAGACGACGGCCACCGCGCGCTGTCTGAATCCGGACTGCCAATGGATCTCCGCACCGACCGGCAACGCGGACGTGTGCACCGACATGTGCATCCAGCACACCGGTCGGACCGGTCACATGACCTTCCTCCGGGAGTTCTCGGAAGTCGCCGTGGTGGAGCGTATGCCCTGAGCAGGCGCTTCGTACGGGTGTGATCCTGCGTTCACAGGCGGATGGCAAGCTTGAAGGATGAACGATGCTGCCCCGGCGCCCACCCCTGCGCCCGCGCCCCGCCGACGTGCCCGTGTCCGCGCTCCCGAGCTGGTCGGGAAGGGGGGCTGGCTGAATACCGGTGGGAAGGAGCTGACCCTCGCCGATCTGCGGGGACGCGTTGCGATTCTCGATTTTTGGACCTTCTGCTGCATCAACTGCCTGCACGTCCTCGATGAGCTGCGCGAGCTGGAGGAGAAGCACCGGGACACCGTGGTGATCATCGGCGTGCACTCGCCGAAGTTCGTCCACGAGGCCGATCACGCCGCCGTCGTCGATGCCGTCGAGCGGTACCAGGTGCACCACCCCGTGCTGGACGACCCCGAGCTCGCGACGTGGAAGCAGTACGCCGTGCGGGCCTGGCCCACGCTCGTGGTGATCGACCCCGAGGGGTACATCGTCGCCCAGCACGCCGGTGAAGGGCATGCCCACGCCATCGAGCGGCTCGTGGTGGAGCTGGAGGCCGAGCACGAGGCCAAGGGGACCCTGCGGCGCGGTGACGGGCCGTACGTGGCGCCCGAGCCGGTCGCGACCGACCTGCGGTTCCCGGGCAAGGCGCTCGTGCTGCCCTCCGGGAACCTGCTGGTGTCCGACACCACCCGGCACCAGCTGGTGGAGCTCGCCGCCGACGGGGAGAGCGTCGTACGCCGGGTCGGCGGCGGGGAGCGCGGATTCGGGCCGGACGCCTTCAGCGAGCCGCAGGGGCTGGCGCTGCTGCCCGACGGGAGGGTCGTGGTCGCCGACACCGTCAACCACGCGCTGCGCGTCTTCGACCCGGCCACCGGGGCCGTCGAAACCGTCGCGGGGACCGGGCGGCAGTGGTGGCAGGGTTCGCCCACCTCCGGACCCGCGCTGGAGGTGGCGCTGTCCTCGCCGTGGGACGTGGCCTGGTGGCAGGGCCGGGTGTGGATCGCGATGGCCGGGGTGCACCAGCTGTGGACCTGGGACCCCGGGGCGGGCACGGTCGAGGTGGCGGCCGGGACCACGAACGAAGGGCTCGTCGACGGCCCGGCCGCCGAGGCCTGGTTCGCTCAGCCGTCCGGGCTCGCCGCCGCCGGGGACCGGCTCTGGGTCGCGGACTCCGAGACCAGCGCCCTGCGGTACGTGGAGGCCATCGACGCGGGCTACGCCGTCCACTCCGCCGTCGGCACCGGCCTGTTCGACTTCGGCCACCGCGACGGCGACGCCGCCCAGGCCCTGCTCCAGCACCCGCTCGGGGTGACCGCCCTGCCGGACGGCTCGGTCGCGGTCTGCGACACGTACAACCACGCGCTGCGCCGGTTCGACCCCGCCACCGGGCAGGTCTCGACGCTCGCCACCGACCTGCGCGAGCCCAGCGACGCCGTCCTCGTCGGCGACGACATCGTCGTGGTCGAGTCCGCCCGGCACCGGCTGACCCGGCTGCGGCTGCCCGAGGAGGCGGTACGCGTGGAGTCCGTGGCCCACCGCACCCAGCGGGCCGCCACCGAGGTCGCCCCCGGCACGCTGCGCCTCGACGTGGTCTTCCAGGCCCCGGCCGGCCAGAAGCTCGACACCCGCTACGGTCCGTCCACCCGGCTCCTGGTGTCCTCGACCCCGCCGGAGCTCCTCGCGGCGGGCGAGGGCCCCGGCACGGACCTGTTCCGGGAGCTGGCGCTGAACCCGGAGGTCACCGAGGGGGTGCTGCACGTCTCGGCGATGGCCGCGTCCTGCGACGACGCCCCTGACAACGAGTACCCGGCCTGCCATGTCCACCAGCAGGACTGGGGAGTTCCGGTCAAGGTCACCGCGGGCGGCGCGACCCGCCTCCCGCTCGTCCTCGCCGGGATGGACGCCTAGGAGGAACGCCCCGTAAGGGGGGCTCAGCCCTCCAGGAAGGCCAGCAGGGCGTTCGCGAGCAGGTACGGGTCGTCGGCCCCGCACAGCTCGCGGGCGCTGTGCATCGACAGGATCGCGACGCCGATGTCCACCGTCCGGATGCCGTGGCGCGCGGCCGTGATCGGGCCGATCGTCGTCCCGCAGGGCATGGAGTTGTTGGAGACGAACGTCTGCCACGGGACCCCGGCCCGCTCGCAGGCGCCCGCGAACACCGCGCGCCCGCCGCCGTCCGTCGCGTACCGCTGGTTGACGTTGACCTTCAGGATCGGGCCGCCGTTGGCGCGCGGGTGGTGCGACGGGTCGTGGCGCTCCGCGTAGTTGGGGTGCACGGCGTGCCCGGTGTCCGAGGACAGGCAGATGGTGTCGGCGAAGGCCCGCGCCCGGTCCTCGTACGAGCCGCCGCGCGAGAAGACTGAACGTTCCAGCACGTTGCCCAGCAGCGGGCCGTCCGCTCCGGTGTCCGACTGCGAGCCGTTCTCCTCGTGGTCGAAGGCGGCGAGTACGGGGATGTGGTCGAGCTTGCCGGCGCTGGAGACGGCGGCCAGGGCGGCGACTCCCGCGTGCACCGACAGCAGGTTGTCCATCCGCGGGCCGGCCAGCAGCTCGCGGTCACGACCCAGGTAGGCGGGCGGTTCGATCGAATGGACCATCAGGTCCCAGCCGGCGACGGAGCCTTGAGGAAGGCCTTCTTCCTCTTCCAGGAAGGCGATCAAGTCCCCCTCACGCGCTTCGCCGAGGCCCCAGATCGGCTGCATGTGCCGCTGCTTGTCGAGCTTGAGGCCGTCGGTGTTCACCGACCGGTCCAGGTGCACGGCGAGTTGGGGCACGCGCAGCAGCGCGCGGTCCACGTTCACCAGGTGCTCGCTGCCGTCACGCAGGGTCAGCCGCCCGGCCAGGCCCAGGTCCCGGTCCAGCCAGGTGTTGAGGAGGGTGCCGCCGTAGATCTCGACGGCGACCTGCCGCCAGCCCTGCGAGCCCGTGTCCGGTACCGGCTTGACCCGCAGGTTCGGGGAGTCGGTGTGCGCGCCGATGATCCGGAACGGGGTGTGCGCCGCCGCGCCTTCGGGCACGTACCAGGCGATGAGCGCGCCCCCGCGGAGTACGAACCTGCCTCCCGTACCCGAGTCCCAGGCGTCCGATTCCGACAACTGACTGAAGCCTGCCTTTTCCAGCCGCTCGGCCGCGTTGGCCACGGCGTGGTACGGCGACGGACTGGCCGTCAGGAAGGTCATCAGATCGTCGGTGTGGCCGCGGTCGAAGCGGGCGGGAGAGCTCATGTGGTTCACCTTAACGACGGTCGTGTTCGCCATGGCCGGACTGCGGCGGATAGCGAAAAGGTCGAGGATCACGGGGTGCGTGGCCCGTCATCCCTTCGCTTTCAGCCCGGCGGACGCTCGAATCTGCGCTGCAGTTGTCTGCGCTCGCCCCGGCGGATGCGCGGGAGCATCTCGGGGGTCTGCGCCGGGCGCTGCGCGCGTCTTTTGCGTCCGGCGCAGAAGATACAGGCCTCGCCGGGCGGAGCATCGGGGTCGATCGGCGCGCCGGGGTGCTCGGAGCATCCCGAGGCGTTGCGCGGGCGCGACAGCTCCCGGGCCACGATGAAGGCGCGGTGGAGGTCGTCCGCGATCCGTACGAAGTCCTGGTCGGGGGAGCCCAGGGTGAGGTGGAAGCGCTGCTCGTCGATGGTGCGCACGAAATGCCGCAGGACGTCGAGGGTGTACGGGGGCTCCGGGACGGGGTATCCGAGGCGCCGCTGCTCCCCGGCGGGGGCCGAGGCGGGCCGGCCGCCCTGGAGGCGCCGGCCGAGACGGCGGCGGTCGTTGCAGATGAGGCAGCGGCCCCAGCCGTCGGGCGCCTCGGGGTCGAGGGCGCCGTTGGGGTGCTCGGGGCAGCCGGTGTAGCTCTTGGCGGGCGCGAGGGCGGAGGCCGTCTGGAAGGCGATGTAGAGGGCGTCGGCCACCGGGTCGTACTCGGCGGGGTGGGAGCCGTCGTAGAGCTCATTGACGCGGTCGCCGAGCGCGCCCACATTCGCCTGCAGCTCCTTGAGGGCATACGGGCGCCCCGTGGGGACCGAATACCCCCTGCTGCGGTGTCGCTCCTGTGGACTCATGTCTACGAGCGTCCCACGAACCACCGACAACAGTGACCGGACCCCTGTGCGGAAGGGTCCGGCCACTGTACGAACGTCTGCGGTCCGCGAGGCGTGACCTGCTAGAAGGCGGCCTCGTCGAGCTCCATCAGGGAGTTGTCGACGGTCTCGGCGAGCGCGCGGGCGACGGAGACGCCCGGGAGGACCTGGGACGCGTAGAACTTCGCGGCCGCGATCTTGCCGGTGTAGAAGGGCACGTCCTTCGCGGAGGCCGTGGCGAGCTTCTCGGCGGCCACGGCCGCGCCCTTGAGCAGCAGGTATCCGACGACCACGTCGCCGGAGGCCATCAGCAGGCGGGTGGTGTTCTGGCCGACCTTGTAGATGTTCTTGACGTCCTCGCCGGTGGCGGTGAGGTCGACGATCATCTGGCCGACGATGCCCTCCAGGTCCACGGCGGCCTTGGCGAGGGCGTCGCGGGCGGGGGCGAGGTCGTCGCCGCCGACGGCCTCGGCGAGGAACTTCTTGATCGTCTCGGAGAGGATGTTCAGCGAGGCGCCCTGGTCGCGGACGATCTTCCGGAAGAAGAAGTCCTGGCCCTGGATGGCCGTGGTGCCCTCGTAGAGGGTGTCGATCTTGGCGTCGCGGATGTACTGCTCGATCGGGTATTCCTGGAGGTAACCGGAACCGCCGAAGGTCTGCAGGGACTGGGCGAGCAGCTCGTAGGACTTCTCCGAGCCGTAGCCCTTCACGATCGGCAGGAGCAGGTCGTTGAGGCCGATCTCGGCGGAGGCGTCCTCGCCGGCGGCCTGCTTGACCTGGATCTCGTCCTGGACGGAGGCCGTGTAGAGGACCAGGGCGCGCATGCCCTCGGCGTAGGCCTTCTGCGTCATGAGCGAGCGGCGCACGTCGGGGTGGTGCGTGATGGTGACCTTGGGCGCGGCCTTGTCCATGAAGTTCGCCAGGTCCGGGCCCTGCACGCGCTCCTTGGCGTACTCCAGCGCGTTCAGGTAGCCGGTGGAGAGGGTGGCGATGGCCTTCGTGCCGACCATCATCCGGGCGAACTCGATGATCATGAACATCTGGCGGATGCCGTCGTGCTTGTCACCGATCAGCCAGCCCTTGGCGGGGTGCTGGTCGCCGAAGGTCATCTCGCACGTGTTGGAGGCCTTGAGGCCCATCTTGTGCTCGACGTTCGTCGCGTAGACGCCGTTGCGCTCGCCCAGCTCGCCGGTCTCCCAGTCGAAGTGGAACTTCGGCACGAGGAAGAGGGACAGGCCCTTGGTGCCCGGGCCGTGGCCCTCGGGACGCGCGAGGACGTAGTGGAGGATGTTCTCCGACATGTCGTGCTCGCCGGACGTGATGAAGCGCTTCACGCCCTCGATGTGCCAGGAGCCGTCGGCCTGCTGGATCGCCTTGGTGCGGCCGGCGCCGACGTCCGAGCCGGCGTCCGGCTCGGTGAGGACCATGGTCGAGCCCCACTGCTTCTCGACGGCGATCTCGGCGACCTTCTTCTGCGCCTCGTTGCCCTCTTCCCAGAGGATGCCGGCGAACGCCGGGCCGGAGGAGTACATCCAGACGGCCGGGTTCGCGCCGAGCAGCAGCTCCGCGTAGCCCCAGATGAGGGAGCGGGGCGAGGTGGTGCCGCCGATGGCCTCGGGCAGGCCCAGACGCCAGTACTCGGAGTCCATGAAGGCCTGGTAGCTCTTCTTGAAGGAGGCCGGGACCGGCGCCGTGTTGGTGGCCGGGTCGAAGACCGGCGGGTTGCGGTCGGCGTCCTCGAAGGAGTCGGCCAGCTCGTTCTCGGCGAGGCGGGTCAGCTCCGACAGGACGCTCTTGGCGGTCTCGGTGTCCATCTCACCGAACGGGCCGGTGCCGTACAGCTTGTCGCGGCCGAGCACCTCGAAGAGGTTGAACTCGATGTCGCGGAGATTCGACTTGTAGTGCCCCATGGCGACGGCTCCGTTAAGGCTCGGGGAGACAGGTTCCTCGTACATACCGATCGGTAATGTCATGATGCTACCCGCCGGTAATAAGAATCAACCCCTTCGCCGACGACTGTGACCAGCATCAAGCCGGAAGTGCTCGAAGGCCGCCGGAAGTGTGGCGGGATCGCGTGTCCTGCGGCGCGGGGGCCGCTCGGTAGGCTTCGGCCCATGTACGGCTACGACCAGAACGTGAGCGCGGGGCAGCAGCAGCAGCAGTACGCCGCCCCCCAGCAGATGGCCGGCGGGTACGGCGAGCAGCCGCTGTACCCCGAGCCCTCGCCGCCGTCGCTCGCCGACGCGGTACGGGCCTTCACGACGGGGTCGCTGTCCGCCGAGGACTTCCAGCAGATCTTCGCGACGTCGAAGGTCTACTGCCCGCGCGGCGACACCCCGGGATTCCTGGCGCTGCACAACACGCAGCAGCCGGTCATCCCGATGTTCACCACGCTCAAGGAGCTGCGCCGGTACGCGGGCAAGGAGTCCAAGTACTTCGTGATCACCGGCGCCGAGGTCATCGACCTGCTGCCGACCGGCTACGGCTTCGTCCTCGACATGGAGGGCGACCACCGGATGGTCTTCGACGCGAAGGCGGTCGAGCAGATGGTCGACTTCGCGATGCGCCGCATGTACGGCTAGACGCCGATGCCGCGCAGACGGCTGGAAGCCGTATCGGCTGATCGCTGACGGCGGGGCGGGGGCGGGGGCGGGCGGACGATGCTGAGGGTGCACTTCACGGCCGAGGACCTGTTCAACGTCACCTTCGCGAGTGAGCCGCTCCCGCTGGTGGAGCTGTGCACGGCGCTCGTCGCCTGGCAGCGCACGGACGAGCGGGCGGTTTTCGGCCGCTGGCGCAGTGCCGTCGGCCGGGAGCTGCCGGTCGGGGTGCGCCCGCTGCTGGACCTGCTGCGCCCGGACGGCGACAACCCCGCGTTCGTCGAGCCGTTCGCGCGGACGCTGGAGGAGGGCCTGGCCGCCGTACGGGACGCCGGGCCGCTGCTCACCGCCGACCAGCTGGGGCGGGCGGCCGCGCGGGCCCCGGGCTCCGCGTCCTGGCTGCGCGCGCTGTGGGGCCAGGACCGCGAGGCGTGGGACCGGCTCGACGGCGCGATCCGGTCCGCCCACGAGGTGGTCGTCGCCCCGCAGTGGCCGCGGATCCGGCAGTCCTTCCAGGCGGACGTGGCCTGGCGCACCCGGCTGCTGGCCACCCACGGGATCAAGGCCTGCCTGGCCAGTACGCATCCCGCGGCCGGCTGGTCGGGCACCGTCTTCGAGGTGGACCGCCCGCCGGGCTTCGAGGTCCGGCTCGGCGGGCGCGGGCTGCTCCTGATGCCCTCGCCGTTCTGGACGGGGCGCCCGCTGCTGGCCGAGCATCCGGACGGCCCGCACGTCCTGCTGTACCCGGCCCTCACGCCGCTTCCGCTCGTGGGGCCGGGTCCCGCCGAGGGGGCGCTGGACGCGCTGCTGGGGCGGACCCGGGCGGCGGTGCTCCAACTGCTGGTCCGGCAGCGCACGACGAGCGAGCTGGCCCGGGACCTCGCCATCAGCCTGCCCTCGGTCTCCGAGCACACCCGCACGCTGCGCGCGGCCGGGCTGATCACCACCGAACGGGACGGCAAGGCGGTCCTGCACTCGGTGACGGGCCTGGGCGTGGACCTCCTCCGCAGCGGCGGCTGACCCGGCTCCTTTCGGGCAGGCCCGAAACCATCGCGGCCCGCGTGTGCCCTGCCGCACCATCGCTGTGGCGGGGGATCCACGGGGGGTCCCCCGCCCTCCGACGGGGGAGGCGGCGACGTCGAGGCGTACGTCCATGGAAGCGGGCCGGGGATTCCCCCGGGCGGATCGTGCCGCCCATGGGCCGCCCGGTCCTCGGTACCCGCGTCCGGCTGCTCGACGACGCGCTGCGGCCGGTGCCCCCGGGCGTCGCG
>NZ_JBSFTP010000038.1:0-63238 GCF_053591315.1 Streptomyces sp. NPDC003042 | reverse complement strand
GTCGTACCCCCGGGGCCCCGCCCGTTTTGGCAACTCCAGCCTCGCCGGCGTTTGAGGCGCGGGGTCTGGGGCGGAGCCCCAGGTCTTGAGCCCGCGCCGGCACGGGCGCGGAGGAGCCCCGGGGCGGGCGCAGGCCCGCACCCCGCCGAGCCCGCCGCAGGCGACAATGGCCCGGTGCTCCACGATCTCTTCCCGCCCGACGTCCAGCACGCCCTGGACCTCGCGGGCATCTTCGTCTTCGCCACCGCGGGCGCGCTGCTCGCCGTACGCAAGAACTTCGACGTCTTCGGCATCGCCGTGCTGGCCCTCGTCACCGCGCTGGGCGGCGGTCTGCTGCGCGACCTCGTCATCGGCGCCGTGCCGCCCGCCGCCTTCGGGGAGCTCAGCTTCTTCGTCACGCCGCTGATCGCAGCCGGGCTCGTCTTCTTCCTGCATCCCGAGGTCCAGCGGATCAACCGGGCCATCGCCGTCTTCGACGCCGCCGGCCTCGGGCTGTTCTGTGTGACGGGCACGACCAAGGCCTACGAGTACGGTCTCGGGCTGACCGCCTCCGCCGCGCTGGGCCTGGCCACGGCGGTGGGTGGGGGCGTGCTGCGCGACGTGCTCGTCAACGAGGTGCCGTCGCTGCTGCGCGACCGGGAGATGTACGCCGTCCCGGCCGTCGTCGGCGCCTCGCTGGTGGCCGTATTCATCGGCTTCGACGTGCTCAACGCCGTGACGACCGGTCTGGCCATCGTCACCACTTTCGTGCTGCGCCTGCTCGCGATGCGCTATCACTGGCGGGCGCCGCTGGCCTGGAACCGCCGCTCGGCGGTGGCCGAAGAACCCTAGAAAGAGAAAGCTACCGCTTAGTAGCTTGTCGGTGTACCGTCGTTCCATGTCACACGCAGCGGCCGCCCAGGCATCCATCGGCGACAGTGAGTTCGACCGCGACACCTCCCTCTCCCCGCGCGCGGGCGAGCCCGGGGTCTACGACGCGGAACTCTCCGCCGGATGGACGATCATCACCGCGGTCAACGGCGGATACCTGCTGGCCATGGTCGGCCGGGCCCTCTCGGCGGCCCTGCCGCACCCGGACCCCTTCACCATCTCGGCCCACTACCTGACCTCCTCCGTGCCCGGCCCCGCCGTGATCCGCACCGAGGTCGTACGGACCGGCCGCACCCTCTCCACCGGTCAGGCCTCGCTGTTCCAGTTCGACGAGAACGGCGCCGAGATCGAGCGCATCCGGGTCCTCGCCTCCTACGGGGACCTCTCCTCCCTCCCCGACGCCGTGCACACGGTGGCGCTGCCGCCCGTCATGCCGCCCTACGAGGACTGCCTCGGCGCCGAGGCGGGCCCCGCCCCGATCCCCGGCAGCTCCGCCATCGTGGACCGGCTCCGGCTGCGCCTGGATCCCGCCACGGCGGGCTGGGCCGTCGGCGCGCCGTCGGGCAAGGGCGAGATGCGGGCCTGGTTCGAGCTGGCCGACGGCCGTGACGCCGATCCGCTGTCGCTGCTGCTGGCCGTGGACGCGCTGCCGCCGACCGCCTTCGACCTCGGACTGCTGGGCTGGACCCCGACCGTCGAGCTCACCACCCACATCCGCCACCGCCCGGCCCCGGGGCCGCTCCGGGTCGCCATCACCACCCGCAACCTGGCCGGCGGCTTCCTGGAGGAGGACGCCGAGGTCTGGGACTCCACGAACCGCCTGGTGGCCCAGTCCCGCCAACTGGCCCGCGCCCCGCGCGCCTGACCCGGGCCGCCCAGGCCCCGCCGCCCGCCGGCGTCCGGGGCGCGGGGTCCGGGGCGGAGCCCCGGGAAGGGCGGCCCCCCGCCCGGCGGAGGGATCGGTACCGCAGGGCTCGTAGAATCGGGGGATCATGGCCTACCTCGACCACGCCGCCACCACTCCGATGCTGCCGGAGGCCGCCGCGGCGATGACCGCGCAGTTCGCCGCCACGGGGAACGCCTCCTCCCTGCACGCGGCCGGCCGCCGTGCCCGCCGCACCGTGGAGGAGTCCCGCGAGGCCCTCGCCGAGGCCCTCGGCGCGCGCCCCAGCGAGGTGGTCTTCACCGCCGGCGGCACGGAGGCCGACAACCTCGCCGTCAAGGGGCTCTACTGGGCCCGCCGCGACGCCGACCCCGCCCGGACCCGGATCCTCGCCAGTCCCGTCGAGCACCACGCGGTCCTCGACGCCGTGCACTGGCTCGCCGAGCACGAGGGCGCGCAGGTCGAGTACCTGCCCGTGGACGGGTACGGGCGCGTGCGTCCCGAGGCCTTCCGCGAAGCCGTCGAGCGCGAGCCCGCCGACGTGGCCATGGCCACCGTGATGTGGGCGAACAACGAGATCGGCACCGTCATGCCGGTCCACGAGCTCGCCGCCGTCGCGCGGGAATTCGGGATCCCGCTGCACTCCGACGCCGTCCAGGCCTTCGGTCAGCTCGACGTCCGCTTCGCCGACAGCGGCCTCGCCGCCATGACCGTCAGCGGCCACAAGATCGGCGGCCCGTACGGCATCGGCGCGCTGCTGCTGGGCCGCGACCAGAGCCCCGTCCCCGTGCTGCACGGCGGCGGGCAGGAGCGCCACGTTCGATCCGGCACCCTCGACGTGCCCGCCGTCGCCGCCTTCGCGGTGGCCGCCGTGCTCGCCGCCGAGCGGCGCGAACAGTTCGCCACCGAGATCGGCGCGCTGCGCGACGAGCTGATCGCCGCGGTCCGCGCCGCCGTGCCGGACGCCGTGCTCGGCGGCGACCCCGAGGACCGGCTCCCGGCCAACGCCCACTTCAGCTTCCCCGGCTGCGAGGGCGACTCCCTGCTGCTGCTGCTCGACGCGCAGGGCATCGAGTGCTCCACCGGCTCGGCCTGCACGGCGGGCGTGGCCCAGCCGAGCCACGTGCTGCTGGCGACCGGGACCGACCCGCAGCTGGCCCGCGGCACCCTGCGGTTCTCCCTGGGCCACACCTCCACCCGGGAGGACATCGCCGCGGTCGCCGCCGCGATCGGCCCGGCGGTGGAACGGGCCCGGACGGCGGGGCTCAGCTAGGCCTTGGGGGCGCTCCCGGGTGAGGCCTTGAGGGCCTCGGCTATCAGGGCGATGTAGCGCGGCCAGTCCCAGTGGGGGCCCGGGTCCGTGTGGTCCGCGCCCGGGACCTCGGAGTGGCCCACGATGTGCTCGCGGTCCGCCGGTATGCCGTAACGGCGGCAGATGTCGGCCGCCAGGCGTGCCGAGGCCGCGTACATCGTGTCCGTGAAGTCCTTCGGGCGGTCGACGAAGCCCACGTGCTCGATGCCGACGCTGCGCTCGTTCATCGAGCGGTTGCCCGCGTGGAAGGCGACGTCCAGCTCGCGCACCATCTGCTCGACGTGACCGTCCTGGCGGACTATGTAGTGCGCCGACGCCTTGTGCCACGGGTTGCGGAAGGCGTCCACGGAGGACGCGAAGCCTCCTTGCGTGACATGGACCACGATGCGGTCCACCCCGTAGTCGTCCGGGCGGTCCGCCATCCGCCAGTTCGCCGGCGAGGCCGCCGTCCAGCTCGCGCCCGCGTGGTCCAGCTCCCCGTCCTTGCGGGGCTTGCTCACCCCCGGCACCAGCCACCAGGCACGCCCGATCTCCTCCCGGCCGGCGATCGCCGCCACCGTGAAGATCCCGAGTCCGCCGAAGAGAACCGCTCTGCGGGTCCTGCTTGCCATGTGATCCACCCCCCACAGCCGATAACGCGCTGTGACCCCGCTCGGTTCCCCGTACTCTGGACGGTGCTATGACTGAGAACCTGCCGCGCACCGCCCGCCCCCTTCGCGTCCTGGCCGCCATGTCCGGCGGCGTGGACTCCGCCGTCGCCGCCGCCCGCGCGGTCGAAGCCGGGCACGACGTCACCGGCGTCCACCTGGCGCTTTCCGCGAATCCGCAGTCCTTCCGGACCGGAGCCCGCGGCTGCTGCACCATCGAGGACTCCCGCGACGCCCGCCGCGCCGCCGACGTCATCGGCATCCCCTTCTACGTCTGGGACCTCGCCGAGCGCTTCCGCGAGGACGTCGTCGAGGATTTCATCTCCGAGTACGAGGCCGGGCGCACCCCGAACCCCTGCCTGCGCTGCAACGAGAAGATCAAGTTCGCGGCGCTCCTCGACAAGGCCCTCGCCCTCGGCTTCGACGCCGTCTGCACCGGCCACTACGCCACCGTCGTGCTGAACGAGGACGGCTCCCGCGAGCTGCACCGCGCCAGCGACATGGCCAAGGACCAGTCGTACGTCCTCGGCGTCCTCGACGAGAAGCAGCTCGCCCACGCCCTCTTCCCGCTCGGCGACACCCTCACCACCAAGGAAGAGATCCGCGCCGAGGCCGAGGCGCGGGGCCTGGCCGTCGCGAAGAAGCCCGACAGCCACGACATCTGCTTCATCGCCGACGGCGACACCCAGGGCTTCCTCGCGGGCCGCCTCGGCAAGGCCGAGGGCGACATCGTCGACGAGACGGGCGAGAAGGTCGGCACCCACGAGGGCGCCTTCGGCTTCACCATCGGCCAGCGCAAGGGCCTGCGGATCGGCCACCCGGCCGCCGACGGCAAGCCGCGCTACGTCCTCGACATCTCGCCGGTGAACAACACCGTCACCGTCGGCCCCGTCGAGGCCCTCGACGTCACCGCCCTCACCGCGATCCGCCCCCGCTGGTGCGGCTCCACGGCCGCCGCCCCGGGCACCTACACCGCCCAGCTGCGCGCCCACGGCGGCGAGAGCGAGGTCTACGCCGAACTCGTGGACGACGAGCTGCGCGTCTCCTTCACCGAGCCCGTCCGCGGCGTGGCCCCCGGCCAGGCGATCGTGCTCTACGACGGCACGCGCGTGGTCGGCTCCGCCACGATCGCCACCACCACCCGCGCCGAGGCCGCCGTCTAGACGACGGTCAGGACGATCTTGCCGGTGGTCCGGCCCAGTTCGCCGATCTCGTGGGCCTTCGCGGCCTGCTCCAGCGGCAGGACCGTGTCGATCACCGGGCGGAGCTTCCCGGCATCCACCAGGGCGGCGATCTCCCGCAGGCCGCGGTAGTCCGGTTCGACGAGCATCCAGCCGGTGCGCAAACCCTCGGCGTCGGCCGGCACCTGGTCCGGGCCGTTCAGCGTGATCAGGTGCCCGCCCGGGCGCAGCACCCTCAGGGAGCGCTCCGCGTACTCGCCGCCGATGGCGTCGATCACCACGTCGACCTCGGAGAGCACGTCCTCGAAGACGGTCGTCCGGTAGTCGATCATCTCGTCCGCCCCGAGCGAGCGGAGGAGGTCGTGCTTCGCGGCACTGGCCGTCCCGATCACGTACGCGCCCAGCGCCTTGGCGATCTGCACGGCGAAGTGTCCGACGCCTCCGGCGGCGGCGTGGACCAGCACCCGCTGTCCGGGCCGGAGCGAGGCGGTGTCGGTCAGCGCCTGCCAGGCCGTGAGCGCGGCCAGCGGGAGGGCGGCGGCCTGGACGTGGTCGACGGCGGCGGGCTTGCGGGCGAAGTGCCGGGCCGGGGCCGTGACGAATTCAGCGTAACCACCCGCCTGGGCCGGGAAGCGCGGCATGCCGTAGACCTCGTCACCCGGCTGGTACAGGGTCACGCCGGGGCCGACCGCCTCGACCGTGCCGGACACGTCCCAGCCGACGGCCGGGACCGGCCCCCAGGGGATGAGGGCGCCGCTGGCCCGGGTCTTCCAGTCGACCGGATTCACCCCGGCCGCGTGCACGCGCACCAGGATCTCCCCCATGGCCGGTTCGGGCCGCTCGATCCGCGTCTCGACGAGGACTTCGGGACCGCCCCACTGGCTGACGACTACGGCGCGCATGGTGTTTCTCCTCAGGTCGGTGCTGCTGTGGGAACAGCTTCCGGGCCGCGGGGCGGCCGTGGTGATGGCCGTACGGCCACGCTGTGACAGGATCTGGCCATGCACCGCATCGCCGTACTCGCCCTCGAGGGCGTGCCGCCGTTCGAGCTCGGAATGCCGTCGAGGGTCTTCGGCAACGCCTACGACGACGCCGGGAACCGGCTCTACGAGGTGACCGTCTGCACCGCCGACGGCCTGCCCGTGGCCAGCGACGCGGGCTTCACCATCGGAGTCTCGGCGGGTCCTGAGGCGCTCGCCGTCGCCGACACGGTCGTCATCCCGCCCACGCACGCCATGGCCGGACTCGCGCTCGGCGCCCCGCTGCCGCCCGCCCTCGCCGCCGCCCTGGCGATGATCCGGCCCGGCACCCGGCTGGTCTCCATCTGCACGGGCTCCTACGTGCTCGCCGCGGCGGGCCTGCTCGACGGCCGGCCCGCCACCACCCACTGGATCATGGCCCTGGACTTCCAGCGCGCCTTCCCGCGCGTCAAGCTCGACGAGGACGTGCTCTTCGTCGACGACGGCGACATCCTCACCTCGGCGGGAGTGGCCGCCGGCGTCGACCTCTGCCTCCACCTGATCCGCCGGGACCACGGCACCGCCGTCGCCAACCGCGCCGCGCGGCTGTGCGTCGTACCGCCCTGGCGCGACGGCGGGCAGGCGCAGTACATCGACCGGCCCGTCCCCGAGCCCACCGTCGCCACCACCACCGCGACCCGCGCCTGGGCCCTGGAACGCCTCGCCGAGCCGATCGCCCTGGCCGAGCTGGCCGCGCACGCCCGGATGAGCCTGCGCACCTTCACCCGGCGGTTCCGCGACGAGGTCGGCATGACCCCCGTCCAGTGGCTCACCGCCCAACGCATCGAGATCGCCCGCCACTTGCTGGAATCCAGCGATCTGCCGGTCGACCTGGTGGCCCACCGGGCCGGCTTCGGCTCCGCGAGCTCCCTGCGCCAGCACCTGCGCACCGCCCTCGGGGTCTCCCCGATCGCCTACCGCCGCACCTTCCAGCCGCACAGCCCCGCCCCGGCATGACCCCGCGGGTAATCGCCTCCGCGATCACCCCCTGGCAGGATCGGGTCAACAGCCCGGACCGCCGGGCCGGTTGACAGGGGAGAGAGCATGACCGCGTACGCCATCGCCCACATACGCCCCGCGACCATGAACGAGGACATCCTGCGCTACATCGAGGAGATCCAGCCGACCATGGACCCCTTCGGCGGCCGCTTCCTCATCCACGGCAAGGAGGTCGAGGTCATGGAGGGCCCCTTCCCCGGCGCGATCGTCATGATCGGCTTCCCGGACATCGAGCGGGCCCGCGCCTGGTACGCGTCCGACGCCTACCAGGAGATCCTCCCGCTGCGCACCGACCACCTCGCGGGCGAGGTGGTCCTGGTCGAGGGCGTCACCGAGGACTACGACGCCAGGAAGACCGCCGCCGCCCTGCGCGAAGCCGCCGGTCTCTGACGATGGGCAACCGCGCCACCTTCGTCCTCGTCGGCCCGGAGGGCCACTCCCGCCACCGCTCCTCCTACGGAGCCGTCGGCCTGGACCTCGACCTGCTCGCGGGGCCGGAGGTGTTCCTGCCGCACCTGCGCGGCCACACCCCGGAGGACGGCTGGTACCCGAACGACATGGTCGAGGCGGGCGTCCTCGTCGACCCGGGCCGCAAGCTGCTGGCCGCCTTCGTCCAGGAGGGCCCGGTCGCCTCGCTGCGCACCCGGGCCGCCACCCTGGAACTGCTGCGGCACGCCTGGCCCGGCTGGGAGGTGCGCTGGCTCTACGACGGCCAGAGCGGCCTGCGCGCCCTCCTGGGCCTCGCCCAGGCCGACGTCGGCGTCGCGGCCGGCGGGTATCCCGGTCCGGCGCTCGACGCGGACGACGAGGAGCTGGCCGACCCGGATCCGCTGGTGGCGGTGGTCACCATCGGCCCGGACCGCTGCCACGCGCTGGCCGACATCGGCGACCACCCGGCCGAGGAGGGGCCCGCCCTGCTCGACCGGCTCGGCGACGCGCCCGACCACGGGACGTACCGGCTGCGGGCCGACGCCGGGATCCACGTCGACCCCGCCCGGCGCCGGGTCGGCTGGTGGCTCAACACCGCCCGGGCCCACGCCCGTACGGTCGGCGCGCGCTGGCCCGGCTGGACGGTGGAGTTCTGGGAGGACCGCTGGGCCGAACACCGGGCGGCCGCCGGCGGACGCTTCGACCCGCCCGCGCCGGACCGCGCCGCCGCGCTGGCCCTCGTACGGGACGCGGCCCTGGAACGGTGGGCCGGGCCGCGGCGCGACGTCCGGGCGGATCTGGCAGCGGCGCACCCGCACATCCGGGTCGGCAGCGGCTTCGCCCCCGGCGTCGAGGGCGGGCGGGCCGGGACCGCCCGGGCGGCGGTCCGGGCGGCGTACCGGGCGGCCGCCGGTCTCTGACCGGGCCGTCGGGCCCGGTGGCGCCCGGCGCGGGCCGCCCGTACCGGCAGGCCGGGCCGGGGGTGCGAGCATGGGCGGTATGGCTACTCACTTGATCACCGGTGCCGGGTCCGGCATCGGCGCCGCCGTCGCCGCCCGGCTGCACGCCCGCGGCGACGACCTCGTCCTGCTCGCCCGTGACGCCGGCCGGGCCCGGCAGCTCGTGGACCGGTATCCCGGCGCGCGGGCCCTCGTAGGCGACCTCGCCGATCCGGACCGCCTGTCGTGGGCCTTCTCCAAGCAGGCCGTTCCGGAGCGGATCGACTCGCTCCTGCACATCGCCGGCATCGTCGACCTCGGCCCCGTCGGCGAACTGCGGCCCAAGACCTGGCACCAGCAGCTCAACGTGAACCTGATCGCCCCCGCCGAGGTGACCCGGCTGCTGCTGCCCACCCTGCGGGCATCCCACGCCACCATCGTCTTCGTGAACTCCGGCGCCGGCCTCCACGCGCACGCGGAGTGGGGCGCGTACGCCGCCTCCAAGCACGGGCTCAAGGCGCTCGCCGACTCCCTGCGCGAGGAGGAGAAGGAGAACGGGATCAGGGTCACCTCCGTGTACCCGGGCCGCACCGCCACCGCGATGCAGGCCAAGGTGCACTCCCAGGAGGGCAAGGACTACGACCCCGCCGCCTGGATCGACCCCGAATCCGTGGCGACCACCATCGTCATGGCCGTCGACCTGCCGCGCGACGCCGAGGTCAACGACCTGTCCGTCAGGCCGGGCCGATGAGCACGGGCGCGAACGCCACCGGTATCGGCTCGCTGCCCGACGGCGACGCCCGCGAGGCCGCCAAGACCGTCACGGGCACCTTCGAGGAGTTCCCGTACCTCGCCGAGCTGCCCGCGCGCGGGCCCGGCGCGGACATGATCGGCCGGTCCCTCGGGCTGCTCGTCGACATGTACGCGCACGTCGAGCCCAGCGGCTGGCGGATCAGTGACCGGCCGGGGCGGGACTCGAAGCGGGCCCGGTCCTGGCTGGGGGAGGACCTCGACGCCCTGGAGGAGTTCACCCAGGGGTTCACGGGCAAGCTGAAGATCCAGGCCGTCGGGCCCTGGACGCTGGCCGGCGCCCTGGAACTGCACGGCGGCGAGGCCATGCTCCAGGACCCCGGAGCCTGCCGGGACCTGGCCGGATCGCTCGCGGAGGGCCTGCGGGGACACCTGGCCGACGTACACAAGCGCATCCCCGGGGCTCAGATCGTGCTCCAGTTCGACGAGCCGTCGCTGACCGCGGTGCTGCTCGGCCGGGTGCGCTCCGCCAGCGGCTACCGCACCTACCGCGCCGTCGACCGGCAGGTCGTCGAGGGCACGCTGCGCGAGCTGTTCGCCGTCACGGACGTCATCGGGGGCGGCGAGGTGATCGTGCACTCCTGCGCGCCCGAGGTCCCCTTCGGACTGCTGCGGCGGGCCGGCGCCGCGGGCGTGTCGTTCGATTTCTCCCTGCTCACGGAGCGCGAGGACGACGCCATCGGAGAGGCCGTCGAGGACGGGATGAAACTCTTCGCCGGAGTGGTGCCGGGTACGGATGGGCCGTTGTCAGACCCGGGCGGTAGCGTCATGGGTGTCAGGAAGCTTTGGCGCAGGCTGGGGCTGGCCCCGGGGACTCTCGCCGAGTCCGTCGTGGTCACCCCGTCGTGCGGTCTGGCGGGAGCGTCACCCGCCTACGCCCGCGCGGTGCAGGCGCATTGCGTCAGGGCGGCGAGGTCGCTCGCCGACAACCCTGAGTGACGGTTCGAGACGGGCCACGGGAGGACACGGCATGGCAGCCGAACAGCAGGACACGGCAGTACCGGCGGCGGTGCGCGAGCAGCACGCCCTGCTCGCGGAACAGGTCGAGGAGCACCGCTTCCGGTACTACGTGAACGACCAGCCGGTCGTCAGCGACGCCGAGTTCGACCAGCTGCTGCGCTCGCTGGAGGCCCTGGAGGAGCAGTACCCGGAGCTGCGGACGCCCGACTCGCCGACCCAGAAGGTGGCCGGGGCGTACGAGACGGACTTCGCCGCGGTCCGGCACCGCGAGCGGATGCTCTCCCTCGACAACGCCTTCGACGACGAGGAACTGGCCGCCTGGGCCGAGCGCGTGGCCCGGGACGTGAACACCTCGGACTACCACTACCTGTGCGAGCTGAAGGTCGACGGCCTCGCCGTCAACCTCACCTACGAGAACGGCCGGCTGACCCGCGCCGCCACGCGCGGCGACGGCCGCACCGGTGAGGACATCACGCCCAACGTGCGCACCATCAAGGAGATCCCGGACCGCCTCAAGGGCGACCGGATCCCCGCCCTCGTCGAGATCCGCGGCGAGGTCTACTTCCCGATGGAGAAGTTCGAGGAGCTCAACGCCCGGCTCGTCGAGGCCGAGGGCAAGCCCTTCGCCAACCCGCGCAACGCCGCCGCCGGTTCGCTGCGCCAGAAGGACCCGAAGATCACCGCCACCCGCCCGCTGCACATGGTGGTGCACGGCGTCGGCGCCCGCGAAGGCCTCGACATCGAGCGCCAGTCGCAGGCCTACGAGCTGCTGCGCGAATGGGGCCTGCCCACCGCCGCGCACGCCAAGGTCGTCTCCTCGCTCGCGGAGGTCCGCGAGTTCATCGCGTACTACGGCGAACACCGGCACTCGGTGGAGCACGAGATCGACGGCGTGGTCGTCAAGGTCGACGAGATCGGGCTCCAGGGCCGCCTCGGCTCCACGGCGCGCGCCCCGCGCTGGGCGATCGCCTGGAAGTACGCCCCCGAAGAGGTCAACACCAAGCTGATCGACATCAAGGTCGGCGTCGGGCGCACCGGGCGCGTGACCCCGTACGCGCAGGTGGAGCCGGTGACGGTGGCGGGCTCCGAGGTCGAGTTCGCGACGCTGCACAACCAGGAGGTCGTCAAGGCCAAGGGCGTGCTCATCGGGGACACGGTCGTGCTGCGCAAGGCGGGCGACGTCATCCCCGAGATCCTCGGGCCCGTGGTGGACCTGCGGGACGGCAGCGAGAGGGAGTTCGTGATGCCCGCCGAGTGCCCCGCCTGCGGGACGGCGCTGCGGCCCATGAAGGAGGGGGACATCGACGTCCGGTGCCCCAACGCCCAGACGTGCCCCGCCCAGTTGCGTGAGCGACTGTTCTACCTGGCCGGCCGGCAGAGCCTGGACATCGAGAACTTCGGCATGGTGGCGGCGGCCGCGCTGACCGCCCCGCTGGAGCCGGCCGAGCCCCCGCTGCACGACGAGGGCGACCTCTTCAGCCTGACCATCGAGCAGCTGCTGCCCATCAAGGCGTACGTCCTCGACCAGGACAGCGGACTGCCCAAGCGGGACCCGAAGACGGGCGAGGAGAAGATCGTCACCGTCTTCGCCAACCAGAAGGGCGAGCCGAAGAAGAACGCCCTGGCGATGCTGGAGAACATCGCGGCCGCCAAGAGCCGTCCGCTGGCCCGCATCATCAACGGCCTGTCCATCCGTCACGTCGGGCCCGTCGCCGCCGAGGCCCTGGCACGCGAGTTCCGGTCGATCGAGCGCATCGAGCAGGCCACCGAGGAGGAGCTGACCGCCACCGACGGGGTCGGCGCGATCATCGCCCGCTCCCTGAAGGAATGGTTCGCCGTCGACTGGCACCAGGAGATCCTGCGCAAGTGGCGGGAGGCCGGCGTCCGGATGGAGGAGGAAGGTTCCGGCAAGGAGGAGGGGCCGCGGCCCCTGGAGGGGCTGACCGTCGTCGTCACCGGCACGTTGCGGAGCCACACCCGGGACGGCGCCAAGGAGGCTCTGCAGAGCCGGGGCGCCAAGGTGACCGGGTCGGTGTCGAAGAAGACCTCCTTCGTCGTGGTCGGCGAGAACCCGGGCTCGAAGTACGACAAGGCCGTGCAGTTGAAGCTCTCCATCCTCGACGACGCCGGCTTCGCGGTGCTGCTGGAGCAGGGCCCGGACGCGGCGCGCGAGGCGGCGCTCCCACTGGACGGCGGGGCCGAAGCGGAGTAGTAACCCACACGGGAGTCGTCCCGCAGGAGTAGCGGAGGGATCCGGATGCGTGGCGTGCGGCCGTACGGGCGGGCGCACGCCCGGCGCGGTGACCGGTGAGAAAGGCCGGTACAAGCCTGGCCGAGGGGCGGTGACCTGTCGGATCATCAGAGGGGTGACAGGGGGGTCCTGGTCCCAACTCACCCGTTCGGCGGATACCGTACTGATGAGGATGGCTGGGTCGCATTCGGGCAACCACCGCCGACCGCTGCCCCTGGGAGCCTCTCGCGTCCTACTGTTGTGGGGTGCGCCCGTCGTGCACGGCTGTTTGATGCGCTTCCAGCCGTGATGGCATGACATCAGGGCCATCGCGTGACATCGGCATCGCCGGCTGTGAGAGGGACGGGCATGAAACCCATCGAGAGCGCCGACCCGTCACCCGAATTCGGCGGGGAACTCCCGCCCATGCGGACGGGCCGCCTCGGGGTCCTGGGTGCCAGGACGCCGAAAACCCGGCCACTCGACACCGGAGCGGGCGGAGCGGGACAAGAACGGCGCACGGTGCTGCCCCTCGTCATCATGGGCCTGTCCGCCGTGGTGCTCACGGCCGGCATCGTCTCGGCACTGACCAACCGTCAGGCTCTCTTCCCCGGCGGCACCGTCGGCTGGGGGCTGGCCCTGCTCACCGGCATCATCGTCGGCCACCTCGTCGCGCTCGGCCGCGACCGCTGGTGGGGCGGCACCGGCTCCGGCGCGGCCCTCACCCTCGGCGTGCTCATCCTCTACGGGTGGATCCCCGCCGGACTCGTCTCGCTCGCGGTGGTCTCCCTCGTCGGAGCCGCCCGCCGGCACCGCTGGCGCCAAGGGCTGCTGCACGGCTGCGTCGACATCCTCGGCATCGGCGCGGGAGCCCTCGTACTGGCCGCCTTCGGCGACGCGCCGACCGTCGAGGCACCGTGGCTGCCGGCCGGCTGGGGACTGGAGGCGGCCCCCGAGGTCGTCCTGGTCGCCCTCGCGTACCTGCTGGTCACCCGGATCCTGCTGTGGTTCGCGCTCGCTCCGCGCGGCGGCGGACTGCCCACGGTCGCCCGTACCGCCCTGCTCCGCCAAGCGCTGGTGGCCGCCGCCCTCCTCGGCATCGCGCCGCTGATCTGCGTGGTCGCCAGCAGCCAGCCGGTGCTGCTGCCGCTGTTCGCCGTACCGCTGATCGCTTTAGATTCCACGCTGTGGATCGCCCGCGCCCGAGCCGAGGAGCAGCTGCGCGACACGCTGACCGGGCTCCCGAACCGGCAGTGGCTGCTGGAGCGCGCCTGGTCGGCGCTGGACGAGGCTGAACGTCTGGGCACCCGGTCGGCTCTCGTGCTGATCGACATGGACCGCTTCCGCGCCGTCAACGACACCCTCGGCCACCTCGCGGGGGACCGGCTGCTGCTCCAGATCGCCGACCGGCTGCGCGAGGCGCTCCCGCCGGACGCCGAGGTGGCCCGGCTCGGCGGCGACGAGTTCGCCGTACTGCTGCCCGTCGCGGACTCCACCACCAGCGCCCAGCGGGTCGCACGCCACCTGGTCGCCGAACTCAGCTCCCCGCTGGACCTGGACGGGCTCACGCTCGTCCTGGAAGCCAGCGCCGGACTCGCCGTCTTCCCCGACCACGCGCTGGACGCGGAAGGACTGCTGCGCCGCGCGGACGTCGCCATGTACCAGGCGAAGCGGGACCGCACGGGCGTGGAGGTCTACGAGTCCAAGCGCGACAGCAACACCCCCGACCGCCTCGGACTCCTCGGCGATCTGCGGCGGGCGCTCGACGCGGGCGAAGTGGAACTGCACTACCAGCCGAAGGTCCGCTTCGACGGACAGGTGGCCGGGCTGGAAGCGCTGGTCCGCTGGGTGCACCCCGAACGGGGGAGGGTCTCGCCGGACGAGTTCATCGCCATCGCCGAGACGTCCGGGCTCATGCCGCACCTGACGGAGTACGTTCTGGAGACCGCACTCGCCCAGGTCGCGCGCTGGCGCGCGCAGGGCCTGAAGGTGCCCGTCGCCGTCAACGTCTCGCCGCGCGACGTCCACACACCGGGCTTCGCGGGGGCGGTCGCGGCCCGGCTGGCCCGCCACGGGGTCCCGGCCAGCGGGCTCCAGCTGGAGATAACCGAACACGTCCTCCTCGAAGACCCCCAGCGGGCGGCCGACACCATGGCCGGGCTGACCGGGCACGGGGTGAAGATGTCGCTGGACGACTTCGGGACCGGCTATTCGTCGCTCGTCCACCTGCGGCGGCTGCCGGTCAGCGAGCTGAAGATCGACCGGTCGTTCGTGGCGAGGCTGGCGGTGGACGCGCAGGACGCGGAGATCGTGCGGTGCACGGTGGATCTCGCGCACTCGCTGGGGCTGCTGGTCGTCGCGGAGGGTGTCGAGGACGACGAGACGTGGGAGCGGCTGCGGGACCTGGGCTGCGACGCCGTACAGGGCTGGCTGGTCGCCGCCGCGATGCCGCCGCAGGAGGCGACGGCCTGGCTCCTGGCCCGCGGCGAACGCGGCTGGCGCCGCCCGGCGGACATCACGGCGGAACTGGCCGCCGCCGCTGCCGCCTCGGAGCCCCCGCGCCCGTAGGCTCCGCCGGTGGCCGGGCGCGGCGCCGTTGCCGGGGCTCCGCCCCGGACCCCGCGCCTCAAACGCCGGCGGGGCTGAAAGATGCGGGGCTGTGGTTTCGAGCGCAGCTCAGCCGAAATCCAGCCCGCCGGCGATTGAGGCGCGGGTCCAGGCGGCGCCCCGGGGCCCCGCGCAGCGGCCCGTACAGGCCCCCGTACAGGCCCCCGCGCAGCGGACCGGCAAACCGTTTCGTGGTGAGCGGGCCCGGCCCCATAGGATTGGGCCCGAAACTACACACTCACCACCCCCAGAGGATCGCCGCATGCCTGGCATCACGCGCGAGGAGGTCGCCCACCTCGCTCGGCTGGCACGTCTGGAGCTGAAGAGCGAAGAGCTCGACCACTTCGCTGGACAGCTCGACGACATCATCGGCGCGGTCGCCCGCGTTTCCGAGGTCGCCGACCAAGACGTCCCGCCGACCTCCCACCCGCTGCCGCTGACGAACGTCATGCGCGCGGACGAGGTCCGACCGTCGCTCACCCCCGAGCAGGCGCTTTCCGGCGCTCCCGCCCAGGAGCAGCAGCGTTTCAAGGTGCCGCAGATCCTGGGGGAGGACTAATCACCATGACCGACACCCACATCATCAAGCTCACGGCCGCCCAGACCGCCGAGAAGATCGCCTCCGGCGAGCTCACGGCCGTCGAGGTCACCGAGGCCCACCTGGCCCGCATCGAGGCCACGGACGAGAAGGTCCACGCCTTCCTGCACGTGGACCGCGAGGGTGCCCTCGCCCAGGCCCGCGCCGTCGACGCGAAGCGCGCGGCCGGGGAGAAGCTCGGCCCGCTGGCCGGCGTACCGCTCGCCCTCAAGGACATCTTCACCACCGTCGGGGTCCCGACCACCGTCGGCTCGAAGATCCTCGAAGGCTGGATCCCGCCGTACGACGCCACCGTGACGCGCCGGCTCAAGGAAGCCGACGTCGTCATCCTCGGCAAGACCAACATGGACGAGTTCGCCATGGGGTCCTCCACCGAGAACAGCGCCTACGGCCCCACCGGCAACCCCTGGGACCTCACCCGGATCCCCGGCGGCTCCGGCGGCGGCAGCGCGGCCGCGCTCGCCGCCTTCCAGGCCCCCCTCGCCATCGGCACGGACACCGGCGGTTCCATCCGCCAGCCCGCCGCCGTCACGGCGACTGTCGGCGTGAAGCCCACGTACGGCGCGGTCTCCCGCTACGGCATGGTGGCCTTCTCGTCCTCCCTCGACCAGGGCGGCCCCTGCGCCCGTACGGTCCTGGACGCGGCCCTGCTGCACGAGGTCATCGCTGGGCACGACCCGCTCGACTCCACCTCCATCGACGCCCCGGTCCCGCCGGTCGTCGAGGCCGCCCGCAACGGCTCGGTCGCCGGCATGCGCGTCGGTGTGGTCAAGCAGTTCGCCGGCGAGGGCTACCAGGCCGGTGTCGTCCAGCGGTTCAACGAGTCGGTGGAGCTCCTCAAGGAGCTCGGCGCCGAGATCGTCGAGCTGGACTGCCCGTCCTTCGACCTCGCCATGGCCGCGTACTACCTGATCGCGCCGTCCGAGGCCTCCTCCAACCTGGCCCGCTTCGACGCCATGCGCTACGGCCTGCGCGTCGGCGACGACGGCACCAAGTCCGCGGAGGACGTCACCGCCCTGACCCGCGAAGCCGGCTTCGGCGACGAGGTCAAGCGCCGCATCATCCTCGGCACGTACGCGCTCAGCTCCGGCTACTACGACGCGTACTACGGCTCGGCCCAGAAGGTCCGCACGCTCATCACCAAGGACTTCGAGAAGTCCTTCGAGCAGGTCGACGTGATCGTCTCCCCGACGACCCCGACCACCGCCTTCCCGATCGGTGAGCGCACCGACGACCCGCTGGCGATGTACCTCGCGGACCTGTGCACCATCCCGACCAACCTGGCCGGCAACTCCGCCATGTCGCTCCCGTGCGGCCTGGCACCGGAGGACGGTCTCCCGGTCGGGCTGCAGATCATCGCCCCGGCGATGAAGGACGACCGGCTGTACAAGGTCGGTGCCGCCATCGAGGCCGCCTTCACCGAGCGCTGGGGCCACCCGCTGCTTGAGGAGGCACCGTCGCTGTGACCAGTGCACTGTCCAAGGCCAAGGGCTTCAAGAAGTCCAAGTCCGGCACCTACCTGTCGATCGGCACCACCGCCTTCGGTGCCATCAGCGTGATCAAGCAGGCCCGCAAGGCCCGCGCCAATCACGACACGCTCCAGCTGATCGACGCCGTTGTGTCCGCAGCCGCCATCGCCACCGGCCTCGCGATCCTGTACCGCGAGTTGAAGCGCCTGGGCGACGACGACGTCCTGCTGGGCTGAGAGGGAAAGTTCCATCGTGACCTTCACTGAACTGCTGTCGTACGAGGCCGCTCTCGCCTCGTTCGACCCCGTCATGGGCCTCGAGGTCCATGTCGAGCTCGGCACCCGGACGAAGATGTTCTGCGGCTGCTCGACCGAGCTGGGCGCCGACCCCAACTCGCAGACGTGCCCGGTCTGCCTCGGCCTGCCGGGCGCGCTCCCGGTCGTCAACGCGATCGGCATCGAGTCCGCCATCAAGATCGGTCTCGCGCTGAACTGCGAGATCGCCGAGTGGTGCCGCTTCGCCCGGAAGAACTACTTCTATCCGGACATGCCGAAGAACTTCCAGACCTCCCAGTACGACGAGCCGATCGCCTTCAACGGCTTCCTCGACGTACAGCTGGAGGACGGCGAGATCTTCCGCGTGGAGATCGAGCGCGCCCACATGGAGGAGGACACCGGCAAGTCGCTGCACGTCGGCGGCGCCACCGGCCGCATCCACGGCGCGTCCCACTCCCTGCTGGACTACAACCGTGCAGGCATCCCGCTCATCGAGATCGTCACCAAGCCGATCGAGGGCGCGGGCGAGCGCGCCCCCGAGGTCGCCAAGGCGTACGTCGCCGAGCTGCGCGAGGTCATCAAGGCCCTCGGCGTCTCCGAGGCCCGCATGGACAAGGGCCAGATGCGCTGCGACGTGAACCTGTCGCTGCGCACCAGCCCCGAAGCCCCCTTCGGCACCCGCAGCGAGACGAAGAACGTCAACTCGCTGCGCTCCGTCGAGCGCGCGGCCCGCTTCGAGATCCAGCGCCACGCGGCGGTGCTCACGTCGGGCGGCACGATCGTGCAGGAGACCCGGCACTTCCACGAGGAGGACGGCTCCACCACGGCCGGCCGCATCAAGGACAACGCCGAGGACTACCGGTACTTCCCGGAGCCCGACCTGGTCCCCATCGCCCCGGCCCGTGCCTGGGTCGAGGAGCTGCGCGGCGGCCTGCCCGAGATGCCGCGTGTGCGCCGCAACCGGCTCCGCGAGGAGTGGGGCGTCACCGAGCACGACATGCAGTCGATCCTCAACGCGGGCGCGGTGGACGCCATCGTCGCCACGATCGAGGCGGGCGCCGACTCGGCCGCCGCGCGCAAGTGGTGGATGGGCGAGCTGGCCCGCAACGCCAACGAGCAGGGCGTCGTCGTCGACGAGCTGCCGATCACCCCGGAGCAGGTGGCCCGGGTGGCGGCGCTGGTCGCGGACGGCTCGCTCAACGACAAGCTGGCCCGCCAGGTCATCGAAGGCGTCCTCGCCGGCGAGGGCACTCCGGACGAGGTCGTCGACAAGCGCGGCCTGAAGGTCGTCTCGGACGAGGGCGCGCTCGGCGCGGCCGTGGACGAGGCCATCGCGGGCAACGCGGCCATCGCGGACAAGATCCGCGGCGGCAAGATCGCCGCGGTCGGCGCCCTGGTCGGAGCGGTCATGAAGACCACCCGCGGCCAGGCCGACGCGGCGCGCGTCAAGGAACTCATCCTGGAACGCCTGGGCGTCTCCGAGGGCTGAGCACGTCCGCTGGTACGAGAGTGGCCCGCCCCGGGACTCCGAGGAGTTCCGGGGCGGGCCACTCCGTCTTTCTCCTGACGGGGTCAGAGTCTTTGAGCCACTCTTGGTCCGCTACTCGGTCCATAGGCCGTTGGCCAGGAGGCAGCCATGGAAGCGGCTCGACAGTACGACGTTCACGAGGCCAAGATCCACTTCTCCCGGATCCTGGAGCAGGTGGCGACCGGCGAAGAGGTGGTGATCAGCAAGGCGGGCGAACCGGTTGCCAAGGTCGTTCCACTGCGGGCCAAGGTCCGGCGGACGGGTCGCGGTTCCCTCGCGGGCGCGATCCACATCCCGGACGACTTCGACGAGCTGCCCGACGACATCGCGGATGCCCTCGGGATGCGCTGATGAGGCTTCTTCTCGACACCCATGTGGTCCTCTGGTGGCTGGCCGACTCAGCCGAACTGTCCGGGGAGATCAAGGATCTGCTCGACACGGAGCCGTCGGTGTACGTCAGCGCCGTGTCTCCGTGGGAGGTCGCGATCAAGCAGTCCCTCGGGAAGCTGACGGGCCCGGAGGACCTGGCGGAGCGCGTCCGGGACAGCCAGTTCACCCCGCTGCCGATCACGGCCGGTCACGGTGTGCGGGCGGCCAGGCTTCCGCAGCATCACCGGGACCCGTTCGACCGCTTGCTGGTCGCCCAGACTCAGATCGAGGGGATGACGCTCCTGACCCGCGGCAAGTGGATCACCGAGTACGACGTGCGGGCGGGTCATGCCGGTCTGACGTGATACGGGCCCTTGCCGTCCATTCCGCCCTCAGGGTTAGCGGTCGGCCTTCGGCTGCTCGGCGTTGCGCCAGATCGTCAGGTCGACGGTGAGGTACCTGCTGGGGCTGCTCGGGTCCGACTTGCCGCGGTAGGTCGCCACGGCCACGTGGCCCGCATCGCTGAGCACGCAGAGCTGCGCCCCGTCCGTGAGCTGGTCGAAGGCGATCTTCTCGGTGTAGCGCGTCTCCGTGCGGCAGGTCTCCAGCGAGCCCTTCTGCGCGTTGTTCAACAGGACCAGGCGTCCGTTGTCGGTGCCCACCCTCTGCTCGCCGAACAGGGTGTCGTAGTAGTAGTAGAGGTCTCCGTGGGCGTAGAGCACGCCGCCGTTCTTGCTGCCGTCGAGCGGGCGGGGCGGGTTGTCGGCCAGCATGAGGTAGTAGTTCGCCGTCAGGTCGATGCCTTCGTACGAGGCCGGCTGGGGATCGGTCCGCTTCTGCTCCTTGTCCGCGGACGCGGCTCCGGTCGGACTGGTGCTTTCGCGGGACTTGGCATCTTTGCCCTTGTCGGTGCCGTTCGGCAGGAGGGAGACGACGACCGCCAGGACGACGACCGCGGCCGCGACGGCCCCGGCGACGATCAGTCCCGTCCGCCGCGGCCGTGCTGGTGGCGGAGTCGGCGCGAAGCCGGCCTGGTTGTAGGGCGGCGGGGTGTGGTAGCCGGGCGCGAACGCGGGCGGCGTCCGGTACCCGGGCGGCGACGCGGGATAGCCGGGCGCAACGCCCGGCGCGGTCTGCGTCGGAGCGGCGTGCGGCGCGTACGGGTTCACGCCCCGCGTCGGGGGCTGGGGGGAGAATTCGGTCGGCGTCGGCGTCGGCGTCGGCGTCGGCGCGGCGGTGGGCACCGGCGGCGGGGTCCTCGCCGGTTCGGGCAGTCGCAGCCGCTCGGTGATCGAACCGGCGACCGTCTGCGGCAGCCAGTCCTCACCCTGGCGCAGCGGGACGGGTGAGAGTTCGTGGCACAGCTCGATGATCTCGGGCAGGCTCGGGCGGTCGGCCGGGCTGCGGCTGAGGCAACGCGTCACGAGAGGCCGCAACTCCGCGGGCAGGCTGCTCAGGTCGGGATCCTCGTGCACGATGCGGTAGAGCACCGCGTGTGAGGATCCGTCACCGTAGGCGGGGGCACCGATGGCCGCGAAGGCCGCGATCTGGCCGAGGGCGAAGATGTCGGTGGCGGGAGTGACCGTACCGGCCGCCGCCTGTTCCGGCGCCATGAACGCCGGGGTGCCGATGCTGACGCCGCTGCCGGTCAGGGAGGTCGCGTCAGCCGCGCGGGCGATGCCGAAGTCGATCACGCGCGGCCCGTCGGCGGCGAGGAGGACGTTGGCGGGCTTCAGGTCGCGGTGGACGATGCCGGCACCGTGGATGACGTGGAGTGCCTCGGCGCACCCGACGGTCAGCAGCAGCACGCTGCGCAGGGGCAGTCGGCCGTACTGCGCCACGGCGTGCGAGAGCGAGGGGCCCGGCACGTAGGCCGTGGCCAGCCAGGGCTGCGCGCTCTGGGTGTCGAAGTCGATGACGGGCGCCGTGTACAGGCCCTGCACCCGCTGCGCGGCCCGCACCTCCTGCTCGAAGCGCCGCCGGAACTCGGGGTCCTCGCTGAACTCGGGCCGGATCACCTTGAGTGCGATCGGCCGGCCGCCCGGCGTGTAGGAGAGGTACACCTTTCCCATGCCGCCCGTGCCCAGCACGGCCACCAGACGGTATCCGCCGACCATGGCGGGATCGGCCGGCGTGAGCGGTTGGAAGAGCCTGCCGGAAAGTGCGCTGGTCATAAGGAAACATCCCCCTGTCAACGGCGGTTCGGAGCCCTGCCGACGGCCCGGAGCCAACCGTGAGGGTATCGAACCTGCCGAGGTGGCGGGGGACTGCTGAGGTTCGCGTCGAGGACCACGGGCCCGCGCATCGGCCGTACAAAACCCAAGAGTTCTGTAGCGATCGATAGGGAACTCGCGTACCGTTCTTTCTGTAACGATCGCTACGGAAATTGTGAGGCTCCGCCATGCCCGTCATCACCACCGCCCCCTACGCCCGCACCGTCCGCACGGAGAGCGGCGGCCCCGGGCTGCTGCTCGCCCACGGCGGCGGAGGAGCCGTCGAGTCGAACTTCGGGCCGATCCTGGACGAACTGGCTGCCGCGTACAGCGTGGTCGGGGTCGACTACCCCGGCACCGGGGGTACGCCGAGGGCCGCCGAGCCGCTCGAACTGGACGAGCTGGCCGACCAGCTCGTGGCCGCCGCCGACGCCGAGGGGCTGGAGCGGTTCGCCGTGCTCGGGTACTCGCTCGGCGGGAACGTCGCCGTACGGGTCGCGACGCGCTACCCGGAGCGGGTCACCGCCCTCGTGATCACCGCCAGCTTCGCGCGGGCCGGCCACCGGCTCGGGCTGATCACCGACCTCTGGTCCCGGCTCGCCGAGCGCGGAGAGAACGAGCTGCTCGCGCGGTTCCTCGTACCGCTCGCACTGAGCGAGGCCGCACTGGAAAGCCTGACCTCCAGTCAGGTGGAGGACCTCGTACGGGACTTCGCCGCGTCCATCCCGCCCGGCAGCGGGGATCACGCCGCGCTGGTGAAGGGGGCCGACCTGCGGGCCGAGCTCGCGGGGATCGACGTACCGGCCCTCGTCATCGCGACGACCGAGGACCGGCTCGCGCCCCTCGCCCTTCAGCGGGAGCTGGCGGACGCCCTCCCGGGCGCGCGGTTCGCGGAACTGCCCACCGGGCACCTCCCCTTCGCCGAGCGCCCGGCCGAATGGGCGTCGCTGATCACCGGGTTCCTGGCGCGCTGAGGAAGGCCAGGCGGGCCGGCTTGGCCGGGAGGTAGACCTCGGGGAGGTCGATCTCCGGGAGTTCGACCTCCGGGCCGAGCGTGAAGCCGGTGCGCTCCAGGAGGGCGATGGCCTTGTCGTTACGGGCGTCCGGCTCGGCGACCGCTCGGCGAACGCGGCTGTCGGAGAACACGTACGCCATGAAGGCCTTCATCAGGCTCGCCGTGAAGCCGTGCCGGGCCGCGCCGTCGCTGGGGGCGATCAGCAGGTGCACGCCGACGTCCCCGGGCCGGACCTCGTAGCACTCACTGACCCGGTCCTCGGCGCAGTCGTACGTCTGGAAGAGCGCGACCCGCTCGCCGTTCCGGCTGATCATGAACGCGTGGTGGGTGGTGCGGCGGTCGACGTCCTCGTAGATCTCCTGGACCAGCTCACGGCTGCACTCGGCCATCCCCCAGAAGCGGGCCCGCTCCTCGGTGACCCAGCTGTGAATCAGGGCCGAGTCGGCGGCCGGGTCGACGGGGGTGACGGTGACCGTGCCGAAGCCCTCGACGAGGTGGCTGTACACGGGCTGTCGGGTGGAGATCATGCGGATTCCTTGGTGAGGCGGGCCCAGTCGGTGACGACCGGTACGAGTTCGCAGTTCGCCCAGAGGGGGAGCTGGTCACGGTGGTGGGGGGAGCCCCAGACGCCGTCCGCCCCCAGCGGGACCGCCCACAGGCTGTCCTCGCGGCGGGCCAGGTCCCACACGTAACGGGCCGCCGAGGCGCGGGCGGTGAGTTCGGTGAATCCGGGGACGGAGGAGGTGGCGTTCACGCAGTCGTGGTCGCCGCCGAGCCCCGGCCACTCGGCGTCCGGGTCGGGGACCGCCTGCCACGGGGTCAGGCGGTGCACGTGCGACCAGGGCGTGTCGGGGCGGTCGGCCGCCGCTGTCTCCTCCAGGGCGGCGCGGACGTGCGCCGCGCGGTCGAGGCCCGGGAGGAGGGAGGTCGTCAGCAGGCCCTCGAGGGCGTAGCCGATGCGGGGGACGAGGTAGAGCCAGGGGTGGAACACCTCCGGGCCGCCCGGGGCGTCCGCCAGGCCCGCGAAGACCGGATCGGCCGCGAGGCCGCGTACGGTCGCGGTGCGCAGGGCGGAGAAGACGGTGGCGTCGGTGCTGTCGGCCTCCATGTGACGGTCCCAGGCGAGCAGCCGGGTCCGCAGGCTCTGTGCCGCCGGGGACAGGCCGTCGAGGGCGGGCAGCAGTGCGAGCAGCGGCTCGGCGGAGCCCAGGTGCGTGTCGCGGTGTACGTCGGCCATCGCCTCCGGGGACCAGTCGGTCGAGCCGCTGAGCAGCTCGCGGATCCGGTTGGCCCGGTGCGGGGGCGCGAACTCCACGCCGAGCGGGGAGGCGATCCCGCGCGCGTTCGCCATCACGGCGAAGCCCTGGACGGGCTCGGCGGGGGTCGGTGACCAGCCCTGCCAGGCGTGCCGGGGGTCCCACGCGGGCACGGGGCGGAGCCGGTTGGCCCGGTCGCGCCGCGGGACGGCTCCGGCGACGCGGTGCAGCAGGCCGCCCTCGGAGTCGGCGGCGTGGACGACGTTGACGGGCTCGGCCCAGCCGTCGAAGGCGCGGTCGATGTCGGCGACGGTGCGGGCGCGCAGCAGCGCGGGCAGGGCGGCGAAGCCGAGGTCGTGGCGGACGCGGGGCGGGTAGCGCAGGGAGAGGGTCTGGCCGTCGGGGGATCCCGCGGTGTCCGTGGCGTCCGCGGCGTCCGCCGTGCCCGCCGCGTCCGGGCGTACGACGATCGGGCCGCGGGCGGTCTCCAGGATCTCCACCTCGACGTCGACGCCGCCGGCCACCGTGATGGTTTCGGTGTGGCGGTGGACGGGCTCCCAGGCGCCGTCCGGCCCCAGCGCCTCGACGGCGGAGCCGTCCCCGCGCAACTGCTCGACGTACAGGTCCTGGTAGTCGGCCATCGCGTTCGTGATGGCCCAGGCGGCGCTGCCGGTGTGGCCGAAGTGGGGGAGGCCGGGGACGCCGGGGACGGCCAGGCCGAGGACGTCGTACTCCGGGCAGGAGAGACGTATCTGCTGGTAGACGCCCGGGTCTTCGATGAAGCGGTGCGGGTCGCCCGCGATGATCGCCGAACCGGTGGTGGTCCGGTCGCCGGGCACCAGCCAGCCGTTGCTGCCGGCGGTGCCGGGTCCGTCGGTCGCGAAGAGGGTGACGGCTTCGTCGCCGAGGGCGCGGGCGACGCGGTCGCGCCAGAGCTTGGTGGCGAAACCGGCGAAGAGGATGTGCGTGGCGACCCAGATGGCGAGGGGCGCCCACGGCTCCCAGGGAGTCGGGGTGTGGCCGGTGCGGGTGAAGCGCTCGTCGCGGCGCGTGCCTTCGGCGAGGCCGTCGTTGACGCCGTCGACGTACGCGCGGACCCAGGCGGCCGTATCGGCGTCGAGGGCCTCGAAGCAGCGGCGTGCGGTGTCGTCGAGGCGGGCCTGGCGGGCGAACCGGTCCCAGGCGACCGCGTCCGCTCCCAGGAAGGCGGCGCTGGAGCCCTGGGCGCGCCGGCACTCGACCTCCAGCTGCCAGGCGCGGTCCACGGCGGTGACGCGGCCCTGGGCGTAGGCGAGCCGGAGCGGGTCGGACGCACGGAGGTGGGGGATGCCCCAGCTGTCGCGGTAGACCTCGTAGGCCTCGGTGTTCACACTGCTCACACTCTCCCCCAGCGTCTTAGGTTAGGCTCGCCTAACTATAAGGGTGTCAGGGGAAGGGGCGGACATGGCGGTCGGCAAGGGCTGGGAGGGCGTGGTCCTCAAGCTGCTTCGCGGCAAGGACTTCACGTTCACGGTGACGGCGGTGGAGGAAGTCACCGAACACTTCCGGCGGATCCACTTCACCGACGGCGGGCTGCTGGCGGCGGCCGGGGAGTCACCGCACCCGACGATGTGGGTGCGGGTGTGGTTCCCGGGCGCGGGCCGGCCGCACCAGCGGGCCTACACGCTGGTGGACCCGGACCGGGCCGCCGGGACCTTCGCCTTCGAGTTCGCCCTGCACGACGGACTCGCCAGCCAGTGGGCGCGCGACGCCGAGCCCGGCGACACCATCGAGGCCACCGTCCAGGGCACGGGCTTCACCGCGCCGCGGCCGGAGCCGGAGCGGCTGCTGGTGATCGGCGACGCGGCGTCCCTGCCGGCGATCAACTCCCTGCTGGACGCGTACCCGCGGACCCCGGCCACGATCTGGTTCGAGACGCAGCACGCCTCCGACGCCGGGCTGCCCCTACGGGCGGACGCGGACCGGCACGACGTCAGGCGCGTCGAGCGGAGCGGGGCGGCGCTGGCCGAGCGGGTCAGGGCCGAGCTGCCGGAGCTGGTCGGCCTCGACGCGGCCTCGGCGTACGTCTGGCTGGCCTGCGACGCGGCGACCACGCGCGCTCTGTCCTCGTACCTGCGCAAGGAACTGGCCCTGCCGAAGCAGCGCGTGAACGCACTGGGGTACTGGCGCGCCGCCTGAGGCCTTCCTGGAGCCTGGCTGAGGTCAGGCGCCGGTGGCGCCGTCGATCGCCTCGCGCAGGAAGTCGGCGTGGCCGTTGTGGCGGGCGTACTCGTGGATCATGTGCAGCATCACCAGGCGCAGCGAGGCGTCCTGCTCCCACTTCGCGACGTACGCCGTGACGTCGAGGGACTCGGCGGCCGCCTCGACGCGGCGGGAGTGCGCGACCTCGGCCTCCCAGGCGGCGAAGGCCTCGGCGCGGGTGGCGGAGGAGGCGTCGTAGGCGGCCTGGAAGTCGTGGTCGGCGGACCACAGATGCGGTACGTCGGCGCCGCCGAGGGTGCGGCGGAACCAGTGGCGCTCCACCTCGGCCATGTGCCGGACCAGGCCCAGCAGGCAGAGCGTGGACGGCGGGGACGCCCGGCGGCGCAGGTCGGCGTCACCGAGGCCTTCGCACTTCATGGCGAGGGTGGCGCGGTGGAAGTCGAGGTAGGCCCGCAGCGTCTCCCGCTCCCCGCCGGTGAGCGGCGGCCCGACCCGGTGCGCGGCCGCGTTGCCCGCAGTGTCGGTGGGGGTGGTGTGCTCCGTGCTGTCCATGGGGTGATCCTGCCCTGGCCTCCCGGTCGGCGGAAGCCGTTTCGGTGAGCGCCACCGCCGCGCGGCCACCGGCGGCCACCGGCTCCGGTCCGCCCGCCGGCGCAGGATCAGCCCTGCCAGACGTACGGGACCGTCACCCCCAGCACCCCGAACCCCAGGCGTTCCAGGATCGGCCGGCTGTCGTCCGTGGCGTCCACCTGGAGGTAGGGGATCCCCCGCTGCGCCGCCACGCGGGCGCGGTGGGCCACCAGCAGGCGGTAGATCCCCCGGCCGCGCCACTGCGGGTCGGTGCCGCCGCCCCACAGACCGGCGAAGGACGTTCCCGGCCGCATCTCCATCCGGGCCGCGCTCACCGGGACGTCCCCGGCCATCGCCACCACCGCCTCGATGCTCTCCGGCTCGTCGCGCAGGAGGCTGAGCATCAGCTCCCGGACGACCGGCCGCTCGGTGGCGAACGCCCGGGCGTGGACCTCCATCATCAGATCCACTCCGGCCTCGTCCGTCACCACCCGCAGGGTGATCCCCTGCGGCGGCTCCACCGGCAGGGTGGCCAGGTCCGCCGTCCGTGCCACCAGCAGCGTCTCTGCCGGCTCCGGCACGAAGCCCGCCGCCCGCAGCCGGTCCCCGAGGTCCGCGGGGCGGTCGTGGGAGTACAGCTTCCACTCGAACTCCGCCCCGAAGTGGGCCACCTGCGCCGCGATCTCGGCGTCCGCCGTCTCCTCGTCGAGGTCCGACCAGAGCACGCCGTTCCAGCCGAGGCCGGGCACGGTCTGCCGTACGACGGCTCCCACCCGCTCCACGCGTGCCTGCGGCGCGTCGGGCTGCGCGTCGCGGCGCATCTGCGCGTCGTAGCGGGCGCGTGCCGTCAGCAGTTCGTCTTGATCCATGGCTGTCATCGGCTCAGCTGACCAGGTGGCGGAGCGCCGCCACAACTGCATTAACCTCACCCCCGTGAACGACGACTCCGCCATCTACACCGGCAAGGCCACCCCCGACGCCGCCGCCGACCGGGGCTGGCTCCTCGGCCACTTCAAGTCCCCCGGCGATCCCCGCCACAGCGAGGACGTGGAGATCAAGTGGGGCGTCCACCCCAAGGGCGAGGAACGCGAGCGCTGGGTGACCGGCGAGGAGCGCACCGCGCTCCAGGTTCTGATCAGCGGCCGGTTCCGGCTGGAGTTCCCCGGCCGCACCGTGGTCCTCGCCGAGCAGGGTGACTACGTGGTCTGGGGGCGCGGGGTCGACCACTCCTGGTACGCCGAGGAGGACACGGTGGTGCTCACCGTCCGGTGGCCCTCGCTCCCCGGCTACCGGGCCGACCAGCCGCCTGTGACGATGCACACGAAACGGGCCAACGATCACGAAACGCTGAGATCGTATCTTTGAGGTGTAGATCACCCGTGCCGCCCCGGGGCGATCCCTCGGAACGCCGGCCGGGCCTTCACGCGTTCAAGCGTTCTTTACGTCGGGCTGTTCCCGGTGAAGATCCGAACCACCAGGGAGCACGTCCGTTGGCAGCAATCGCACGGTGGTGCATGCGGCACCGTCTGGTCACCGTCCTGATCTGGCTGTTCGCGCTCGGCGGGACCGCCGCGGCGGCCACGGCCGCCGGCACCTCCTTCTCCAACGACTACGAGGTCCCCGGCACGGAGTCCGGCCAGGCACACGCCCTCCTGCGCGACGGCTTTCCCGGCCAGGGCGGTGACACCGACACCGTCGTATGGCGGACCCCTGACCACCAGACGGCCCGGGCGCCGGACGTCGAGCAGCGCATGACCCGTGCCCTGCACGCCATCGCCGCACTCCCCGGCGTCGGATCGGTCGCCGGCCCGTACGGCGCCGATCCCGAGAGCGCCGCGCGGATCAGCCGCGACGGGCGCACCGCCTACGCCGTGGTCACCTTCGACCGGGCGGCCGACTCCGTACCCAAGGCCCAGGCCCAGGCCGTCGTGGACGCCGCGAAGAACGAGGCCACCCGGGCCGACGGGCTCCAGGTCGAACTCGGCGGCCGCGCGATCGGCCTGACGGAGGCACCCAGCGCCCACCTCGCCGAGGTGATCGGCGTCGCCATCGCCGCCCTGGTCCTCTTCCTCGCCTTCGGCTCGCTCGCCGCGAGCCTGCTGCCCATCGCGACCGCCCTGGTCAGCGTCGGCAGCGCCTACTTCGGCATCACCCTCCTCGGGCACGCCATGCCGGTCGCCGACTTCGCCCCGATGCTCGGCACCCTCGTCGGTCTCGGCGTCGGCATCGACTACGCCCTGTTCATCGTCACCCGGCACCGCAAGGGACTGGGGCGCGGGCTGGCGGTCGACGAGGCCGCCGAGAGCGCCGTCTCCACCACCGGCCGGGCCGTCGTCTTCGCCGGAGCCACCGTCTGCATCGCCCTGCTCGGCATGCTGGTGCTGCGGCTGAAGTTCCTCAACGGGGTCGCGGTAGCCGCCTCCCTCACCGTGGTCCTGACCGTGGCCGCCTCGGTGACCCTGCTCCCCGCCCTCCTCTCCTTCATCGGCATGCGCGCCCTTTCGCGCCGCGAGCGCCGCAAGCTCGCCGCCGAGGGCCCCCGGTCGGAGCCGCCCACCGGCTTCGCCGCCCGCTGGTCGGCCTTCGTCGAGCGCCGCCCCAAACTGCTGGGCGCCTTCGCCACCCTCGTCATGGTCGTCCTGGCGCTGCCCACGCTCTTCCTCCACCTCGGCACCTCCGACCAGGGCAACAACCCGGCCGCTTCCACCACCCGCAAGGCCTACGACCTGCTCGCCGAAGGCTTCGGGCCGGGGACGAACGGCCCCCTCACCGTCGTCGCCCGGGTCGACGGCGCCGGCGCCCGGGTCGCGGTCGACCGCCTCGCCGAGGCGCTGCGCCGCACCGACGGCGTCGCCTCCGCCGGCCCGGCCGTCTTCAACCGGAGCGGAGACACCGCCGTCCTGACCGTCGTACCGGACTTCGCGCCGCAGTCCCGGGCCACGAGCGAGCTGGTCGACACCCTCCGCGAGGACGTCATCCCGCGGGCGGGGCGCGGCAGCTCGATGGAGGTCCACGTCGGAGGCGTGACGGCCGGTTACGACGACTTCGCCGAGGTGATCGTCGGGAAGCTGCCGCTCTTCGTCGGTGTGGTCATCGCCCTCGGCTGCGCGCTCCTGCTGCTGGCCTTCCGCTCGATCGGCATCCCGCTCAAGGCGGCCGCCATGAACGTCGCCGCCGTCGCCTCCTCCTTCGGCGTCGTCGTCGCGATCTTCCAATGGGGCTGGGGCAGCGAAGCGATGGGCCTGGGCAGCGCCGGGCCGATCGAGCCCTTCCTCCCCGTGATCATGGTGTCGGTGCTCTTCGGACTGTCCATGGACTACCAGGTCTTCCTGGTGAGCCGGATGTACGAGGAGTGGCTGGCGACCGGGGACAACCAGCGGGCCGTCCGCGTGGGCCTCGCCGAGACCAGCCGGGTGATCAACTCGGCGGCGGTCATCATGATCGCCGTCTTCCTGGCCTTCGTGCTCAGCGGCGACCGGATCATCGCGATGTTCGGCATCGCCCTCGCCGCCGCCGTCGCACTCGACGCCTTCGTTCTGCGCACCCTGCTCGTCCCGGCGCTCATGCACCTGCTCGGCGGCGCGAACTGGTGGCTCCCCGCCTGGCTGGACCGGCGGCTGCCCCGTATCAGCATCGAGCCTCCGGAGTGCCGTACCCGTACGCGTGACAGACTTCCGGCGCAGGGGCCGAACGCGGACCACGCGGAGCCGGCCTCGCTGTCCCGCTGACCGGTTACGAGCCGCAAGGAAGCCCGTATGTTCGCGATAGACCTGGCCGACGACGCCCAGCTGTTCCCGCTGGAGGTCTGGCACGCCGAGGAGTTCCTGGCACACATGGACCGCGGCCGCGAGTTCATCGGCCAGTACGTCGGTTTCCCGGACCGCGCCACCGACCTCGACGCGGCGCGGCAGCTGCTCGGCTCGAACGCGCAGAAGGCGGCCGCGGACGGCGCCCGGCTGTACGGCATCCGGGTCGGCGGCACGCTGGTCGGCGGAGTCCTCTTCCCGAGCTTCGACGCCGCCGCCGGCAACTGCGAGGTCGGCTGCTGGCTGGAACCCGCCGCGGCCGGCCGGGGCCTGGTCACCAAGGCCTGCCGGGTCCTGATCGACTGGGCCTTCCAGGTGCGCGGCATGCACCGCGTGGAGTGGCACGTCGCCTCCGGCAACAAGAAGAGCATCGCCGTCGCCGAGCGACTCGGCCTGACCCGCGAGGGTGTCATGCGGCAGAACCACCTCCACCGCGGGGTCCGCCAGGACACCGAGATCTGGGCGGTCCTCGCCGACGAATGGTCCGCGTCCCGCGCCGCCGGAGCCTGACCGGACCGTTTCCCGCCGACCGGCCCGCGGGCGGCGTCCTGCGAGGATTCTCAGGAACCTCTCAGAAACGCCGCCTACGGTGCCCCGCATGGACATCACGAAGACCCCCGCCCCGACCGCCGAGGCGGACGCACCTGAGGACAAGGCGGCGGTGGACACCGCGGCCGACTCCACCGAACTCGTCGATACCGAGTACGACGCGGACCTCGACGCCGAGTTCGACGGCGAAGCGGAGGCCGAGGACGCCGAGAGCGCCGTCGTCGGCGCGGCGGCCGGCGCCGTCGTCGCCGCGGGCCTCGGGCTCGTCGCCCTCAGCGGTACCTGGGTCTCCCGTGTGATCGGCGAGCGCCAGACGCTGATCGGCCAGCTGGACGCGGCCAACGCCACCACCACCCAGGAGAAGATCGCCGCGCTGTACGGCGACGCCTGGCACATGACCGCCCTGGTCAACGGTGTCGTGTCCACCCTGGCCCTCCTCATCGCCGTCTTCGTCCTGGCCCGCCCCGCCTTCGGCGCCCCCGGCCGCACCCTGCCGGCCTGGGTCCGGTCCGTCTCCTGGGCCGCCGTCGCGCTCGGCATCCTCGGCGTCCTGCTCTTCGGCCTCATGTACTTCGACCTCCTCGTCCCCATGCCCACGGCCGCCGAATAAGCACTCCCCGTGGCCGCCTTAGGCCGCCTCCGGGATCCTCGGTCCCGGCCTAAGGCCCCCTGCCCCGAGCAGATGCGGCATGCGCCCGATGCGCCGGCACCCTCTGGGAAGCGAATCTTGGATCACACCGAACGAGGTGCCCGAGAAACGCGACCAGGGAGTACGAGATGTTCGAGTACGAGATGGCCACCGCCCGCCGCGCCGACCTCATCCGCGAGGCCGACCAGTACCGGATGGTCCGGGAGGCCAAGAAGGCACACCGCGCCTCCTCCTCGCGAAGCCAGGAACCCGAGGGGTCGGTGAGAGGGAGCCGCAGCCGCTTCACCCGCGCCGCGTAAGCCGCGCCGCGAACCGCGCGAGCTGACGCGTGATGAGAAGCGCACCGATAAGCAGTGCCGTCGACCCGCACCTCTGTGCGATGCTCGGCGGCGTGGAGACCAGATCTGTCAGCCCGGTGTTCGTCGGCCGAGCCGACGAACTGGCCGTACTCGTCGACGCCCTGACCCGCGCCGCCGACCGGGAGCCGCAGGCCCTGCTCATCGGGGGAGAAGCGGGAGTCGGCAAAACCCGGCTGACCGAGGAATTCCTCAATGAGGCCGCCCGCCACGGCGCGGTGGTGGCCGTCGGAGGCTGTGTGGAGATCGGGGCGGAGGGACTTCCCTTCGCCCCGTTTTCGACGGCCCTGCGCAGCCTGCGCCGTCAGCTCCCCGACGAGCTCGCCGACGCGGCCGCCGGCCAGGAAGGCGAACTCGCCAGGATCCTGCCCGAACTCGGCGAGACCCCCCGCGGCCCGCACGACGAGGAGAGCACAGCCCGGCTCTTCGAACTGACAGCCAGGATGCTGGAGCGCCTCGCCGCCGACCGCACGGTCGTGCTCGTCCTGGAGGACCTGCACTGGGCGGACACCTCCACCCGGCACCTCCTCGCGTACCTCTTCCGCACCCTCGGCAGCGGCCGGCTCGTCCTCATCGCCACCTACCGGGCCGACGACGTCCACCGTCGCCACCCCCTGCGCCCGCTGCTGGCCGAACTGGACCGGCTGCGCACTGTCCAGCGGATCGAACTGCCCCGCTTCAACCGGGGCGAAGTCCGCCGCCAGCTCGCCGGAATCCTCGCCTCGCAGCCCGAGGAAACCTATCTCGACTCCGTCTTCGACCGCTCCGACGGCAACGCCTTCTTCGTCGAGGAACTCGTCGCCTCCCGGCAGAGCGGCTGCCGCACCGGCCTCACCGAATCCCTGCGCGACCTGCTGCTCGTCCGCGTGGAGGTGCTGCCGGACGCCGCCCAGCGCGTGGTGCGCATCGTCGCCGAGGGCGGCTCCACCGTCGAATACCCCCTGTTGCGCGCCGTGGCCCAACTCGGCGAGGACGAACTGATCGAGGCCCTGCGGGCGGCCGTCGGCGCCAACATCCTCCTCGCCACCAGTGACGGCGACGGCTACCGCTTCCGCCACTCCCTCGTCCGCGAGGCCGTCAGTGACGACCTGCTGCCCGGCGAGCGCGCCCGCGTCAACCGCCGCTACGCCGAGGCCATGGAGGCCGACGACTCGCTCGTCCGCGCCGAGGAACGCGTCATCCGGCTGGCCAGCTACTGGTACGCGGCCAACAACCCCGCCAAGGCCCTGCCCGCAGTCCTCGCCGCCTCGGTCACCGCCCGCCGCCGGCACGCCTACTCCGAACAGCTCAGCCTGCTGGAGCGGGCCATGGACCTGTGGGAGAGCGCCCCGGAGGACGTACGCGAGGCCCTGCGCCCGGCGGACTACACCGACGTCTACCCGCCGTGCGGCTGCGACCCGGCCACCACCCCGCTCCAGCGCCTCGACCTGCTGGCCGAGGCCACCGTCGCGGCCCGCTTCGGCGGCGAACGCGAACGCGCCCTGAAGACCAGCAAGCTGGCCCTGCGGATGCTGGAAGAGGACGACGGCGACCCGCTGCGGGCCGCCTGGTTCTGGACCGAGCGCTCCCGGCTGATCGCCAGCCTCGGGCGCGGCGACGGCTGGGAGGAGATCGCCCGAGCACAGGAACTGGTCAAGGGGCTGCCCCCGTCCCAGGTGCACGCCGACGTCCTGGTCCGGGCCGCCGGCTGGGGCATGCTCCACAAGCCCGGCCCCGGAAACCTGGCCGCCGCCGAACGCGCCGTCGAGTACGCGCGCATGGTCGGGGCCGAGGAGACCGAGCTCAACGCCCGCATCACCGTCGGCTGCCTGCTCACCGAATCCGGCGACCCCGAGGCCGGACTCGCCGAGATGCACGCGGTCAAGGACCGGGCCGCCTGCCTCGGGCTCACCCTGATCGTGGGACGGGCACATATCAACCTCACCTCTCAGCTGGAAAGCATGGGCCGGTCACGGGAGGCCGTGGACCTGGCCTTGGAGGGAGCCGAACTCGTCTCCCGGTCACGCCTGTTCGACACCGAGGCCTGGGTCCGCGGCAACATGGCGGAGAGCCTGTACAGCCTCGGCCGCTGGGACGAGGCCGCCGAAGCCGCCCTGCGCACCCTGCGCGTCGGCCAGAGCGCGGCCCCGCGCGGCTCCGCCTCCGCACGGCTGGCCTACCTGGCCCTGGCCCGCGGCGAACTGGCCGAGGCCGCCCAGCAACTCGCCGCCGCCCACAACCACTTCGGCACCCACGACACCCAGCCCCAGCACCGGATCCCGCTCTTCCGCCTGGCCGTCGGAGTGGCCGCGGGCCAGGGCCGCATAGCCGACGTCCGCGCCGAGATGACCGCCGCCGTCACCTACGGATTCCCCCTCGGCCAACACCGCTACGCCTGGCCCCTCCTGCTGGCCGCCGCCTCCGCCGAGGCCGACGCCAGAGGCCTGCCGGTCGCCGACGCCGGCCGGGACGCCGCCCTGGAGGTGCTGCGCACCGCCGCCCGCTCCCTGGCCACCCCGGCCCCGGTGTGGATCGCCCACGCCGAGTACTTCCGGGCCGAGCTGCTCCGCGCCGAGGCCCGGGACACCGTCGCCGACTGGACCGAGGTCGAGGCGGCGATCCGCCCGCTGGAGCGCCCCTACCTGCTGGCCCGTGTCCACCACCGGCTCGCCGAGGCGCTGCTGGCCTCGGGCGGGGACCGCGAGTCGGCCGCCGCCCTGCTGCGCGGCGCCCACGCCACCGCCGACCGGCTCGGCTCCCGCCGGCTGCGCGAGGACCTGGCTCTGCTGGCGCAGCGCGCCCGGCTCCCGCTGACCGCCGACGACACCCGCCCGGCCCCGCCCGCCCCGGACACCGACCCCGTCGAGGCCCTGGGCCTGACCAGCCGCGAGCGGGACGTCCTGCGCCTGGTCGCGACGGGCAGCACCAACCGCCAGATCGCGGAGGAACTCTTCATCTCCCCGAAGACGGCCAGCGTGCACGTGTCGAACATCCTGGCCAAGCTGGGCGTCGCCGGCCGCGGCGAGGCGGCCGCCGTCGCCCACCGCCTGCGCCTCTTCGCCCCGGCCGCCCCCGCGGCCCCGGCGGGCCGCCGTTAGGGCGTCTCCTCGGCGCCCTCGGCCGGGCGTATGAGCACCTTGCCGGAGTCGAGGTCTATCGGACCCCGCCCCGGGTCGCCGTCATTCACGTCGGTCCGGGACAGCTCCAGCCGCTTCTTCTCGTCGTTCGTGTTCTTGCGTCCCGGGCTGAACAGTTCCTCGATCATGTTGAACACCGTGTCCACCGCGCCTTTCGTCCCCTGCCGGGGCCGCCGGTCACCGCACCGTCAGAGTCAGGATCCTGTCGTCGCCCGCTTCCGGCGACCCGCGCCCGTCCGTCTCGCTCGTGACCAGCAGGAGCCTGTCGCCGCCGAGTGACACCACGGTGCGCAGCCGGCCGTACTGCCCCTCCAGGAATGCCTCGGGGTCCGCCACCGGCGCCGTGCCGTTCAGCGGGATGCGCCACAGCCGCTCGCCCTTCAGCCCGGCCATCCAGACCGATCCCCGCGCCCAGGCGATCCCGCTCGGCGAGGCCTCGGCGGGCCTCCACACGGCCACCGGATCGCGCATGCCGGGCTTGCCGGCCTTCCCCTCGGCCTCCGGCCAGCCGTAGTTGGCGCCGGGCTCGACGAGATTCAGCTCGTCCCAGGTGTTCTGCCCGAACTCCGCCGCCCAGAGCCGCTTGTCCTTGTCCCAGGCGAGGCCCTGCACATTGCGGTGCCCGTACGAGTAGACGACGGAGTCGGCCTCCGGATTGCCGTGCACCGGATCGCCGTCCGGCGTCATCCGCAGGATCTTGCCGCCGAGCGACTTCTTGTCCTGGGCCAGCCCCTTGTCCCCGGTCTCGCCCGTTCCGGCGTAGAGCATCTTGTCGGGGCCGAAGGCGATCCGGCCGCCGTTGTGGACGAATCCCTTGGGGATGCCCCTCAACACCGTGTCGGGCGCCCCCAGTTGCTGTCCGGCGGCTCTCTGGTCGTCATAACGCATCCGGGCGATGCGGTTGTCGGACTCGGTCGTGAAGTACGCGTACACCAGCCGGTCCGAGGCGAAGTCCGGGGACAGCGCCAGCCCCATCAGCCCGCCCTCACCGCCCGGATCCACCCCGGGGACTTCGCCGATCCGCGTCACCGTCCCCGTGCCCACCTGGATCCGGCTGATGGTGCCCTGGTCCCGGGAGGCCACCAGCAGGTCCCCGCCGGGCAGTGGGGCCACCCCCCAGGGCGACTCCAGACCCTTGGCGGCCTCGCCCGACACCGTCACGGAGCCCTTGGCGGGCGGCGCGGACGCCTCCGGTGACCCCGATGGCGTCGCCGGGGCCGTCCCAGCGGGGCGCGAGCCCGGCGGGGAGCTGCCCCCACCGGCCTGCCCGCCGCCCGAGGGGGAACAGCCCGCCGCCAGCAAGGTCCCGCACCCGGCCAGCGCGAGCGCCGCCAGCACACCCCGGTGCCGCGCGCGCCCGCCCTCGTACCGCCCCGGCCCACCCGCCGACCCCGCCGGACCCGTCCCAGCGCCGCCCCTGTGGCTCTGCCCGTATCGCATCGTCCTGCTCCCTCTCCCCGCGGTCCTCCGATTCCTGCCCTTCACCTGACTCAACAGCCTCGGCGGCCCGCGAAGTTCCGCCGGTCGTACACTCGATCGAGTGGATGTCGGGACGTTCCCGGCCGCAGCCCCTCCGCCTCAGTCCCAGGCTCCAACCGCCGCCGGCAGCGCCGCTATCTCGGCCAGTTCCCCGGCCGTGAGCCGTACCTGCGCCGCCCGGGCGTTCTCCGCCGCCCAGCACGCCCTCTCGGCCCCCGGCACCGGCACCACGTACGGCCCCTGCGCCAGCACCCACGCCAGCGCCACCTGCGCCGCCGTGACCTGCGGCCCGTGCTGCCGCGCCACCCGTCGCAGCCCCGCCACCACTCCCTGGTTCGAGGCCATCGCGTGCGCCGTGAACCGGGGATGCCGGGCCCGTACGTCCGCGTCCTCGAACCCCTGCCCCGGTGTCAGCGTCCCGGTCAGGAACCCGCTGCCCAGCGGCATCGCCGCCAGCATCCCCACCCCCCGCGCCGCGCACCACGGCAGCAGCTGCCACGCCGCCTGCGGCGACCACACCGACAGCTCCGCCTGCACCGCGGTCACCGGGAACACCTGCTGGACCCGCTCCAGGTGCCGCAGCGTCGCCCCGTACGCCCGGTCCCCGCGCCGCCCCGCGCCCGGCCCCGCCCCGGCGCCCAGGGCGCAGAACCCCAGCGCGCGCACCTTCCCCGCGCCCACCAGCTCGGCCATGGCGCCCCAGGTCTCCTCCACCGGGACGTCTGGATCCACCCGGTGCAGCTGGTAGAGGTCTATGACGTCGGTCCGCAGCCGCCGCAGCGAGGCGTCACAGGCCCGCCGCACATAGCCCGGCCGCCCATCGGCCACCACATGCTGCTCACCCGCCCGCAGCCCCACCTTGGCGGACACGAAGGCATCGGCCCGCCGCTCGCGCAGCACCCGCCCCAGTACCAGCTCATTGGTGAACGGCCCGTACAGATCGGCCGTGTCCAGCAGGTTCGCGCCCAGGTCCAGCGCCGTGTGCACGGTGCGCACCGATTCCTCGCCCCGGCGCAGCGAAGGCGCGTACGCCCAGCTCATGGGCATGCAGCCGAGCCCTATGGCTCCGACCGTCAGCGGTCCCGACCCGATCGACCTGCGCTCCACCCCTGCGTCCCCCTCCCGGTCCGGCCCTCAAACTAACGGCTTGATCAGGATCCCTTCGCATAGCCTCGCGATCATGCATGCAACCACCGGGGACGTCTGGCTCCCCTTCCCCGCCGGGGAGATCGACGGCCTTCCCGACTCCTTCCGCTACCGCCAGTGGGACGGCGAGGAGGCCTTCCCGGCCGACCCGGCCGACTGCGTCTTCTACGTCACCCCGTACATGAAGTCCCAGGCCGTGACCCTGCGCCCGCTCGCGGCGATGCCCGCCCTCCAGGTCGTCCAGACCCTCACCGCGGGCATCGATCACGTCCTTCCCGGTCTCGACGACCTGCGCCCCGGCGTACGGCTGTGCAACGCGCGCGGCGTCCACGAGGCCAGCACCGCCGAACTCGCCCTCACCCTGACCCTCACCTCCCTGCGCGGCATCCCCGGCATGGTGCGCGGCCAGGACCGCGAGGAGTGGCGCTTCGGCTTCTACGACGCCCTCGCCGACAAGTCCGTCCTGATCGTCGGCTACGGATCGATCGGCGCGGCCGTGGAGGACCGGCTCGTCCCCTTCGACTGCGGGCGGATCACCCGCGTCGCCCGGTCGGCCCGCACCGCCGGACACGGGCCGGTGCACGCCCTCGCGGACCTGCCCCGGCTGCTGCCGGACGCGGACGTGGTGATCCTCTGCACGCCGCTGACCGACGACACCAAGGGCCTGGCAGGCGCCGGCTTCCTCGGGCGGATGAAGGACGGAGCCCTGCTGGTGAACGTGGCCCGCGGGCCCGTCGTCGACACCAAGTCCCTGCTGGCGGAGGTGGAGTCGGGCCGGCTGCGTGCCGCGCTCGACGTCACGGATCCGGAGCCGCTGCCCCCGGGCCACCCCCTCTGGCACGCTCCGAATGTCTTGATCACACCTCATGTCGGCGGCAGCAGTACGGCGTTCGAGCCCCGGGCGAAGCGTCTGGTGGCCCGGCAGCTCACCCGGTTCGCCGCCGGAGAGCCGGTGGAGAACACGGTGTTGGTCACCGGCTGAGTCGTCCGCCGCACACGCTCCGCGACCGCCCGCCTGCGCCGTGTGTCCACAACTCCCTTGCTGGTGACGGAGCGTAGAGAAACTATGTCGCTGAGTGACGAAAGTGGTGTATCGTCCGGAACAAGGGGCTGCGCCACGAACGTCTGGCGCTGGGGTGATCGGACACTTTGGGGGGCGACGGGCGATGCACGGCCAATGGACGAAGGATCCGATGCGGCGGAGCCGCCGGAGGCGACGATGCCGAGACTGGGCTGCGCCGAAACAAGCCAGCGAGGGGGACCGGTGAGCGCCCCGGGGGCGGCGCTCCTGACTCGGCCCCCCGCCTCTGGCGGTGGTCGGGGCGTGGCCGTCCAGGTGGTCCTGGCGGTGGTGTGGTGCGGATACGCCGTCGGTGCCGCGTTGGGGTGGGGAAGCGGCCGACTCGCGGACATCATGGGTGACTTCGGCCTCAGCGCCGCGGCACTCCTCGCCGCCGGATCCTGTTACCAGTACGCGCGCACCCATGCGAACCGTGACCGGCTCGCCTGGGTGCTCTTTGCTCTCTCGTCCCTGATGTCCGCCTGCGGCAACGCGGTCTGGGGCTGGTACGAGGTCGTCGTGGACGACCCGATGCCCAGCCCCTCCCCGGCGCAGTTCTTCTTCCTCTGCTTCGCCCCTCCGGCGATCGTGGGGCTCCTCGTCCTCGCCAAGCGGCCCATCACCCGCGCGGGCTGGGTCTGCCTCACCCTCGACTCCTGGCTGATCGCGGGATCGCTGCTGACGCTCTCGTGGAGCCTCGCCCTCGCCCAGGCCGCCAGGTCCCACAGCGAAACCAGTGTCGCGGGAGCGGCGCTCGAACTGGCCTACCCGCTGTTGGACATCGCCCTGGTCTCCATGGTGCTGGTGCTGCACTTCAGGCGATCCGCGACCAACCGGTCCGCCGTCAACACGGCCGTCGCGGCACTCGCGCTCACCGTGCTCTGCGACGCCATCTTCACGTCGCCGCTGCTGAAGGAGAGCTACCGCTCCGGCCAGCTCCTCGACGCCGGCTGGTTCGCGGGATCCCTGCTGCTCGCCTACGCGCCCTGGGGTGCCCGCCGGACCGGCCCCTACCCGGAGCCGGTGCGCGGCGTGCGGCCCGTCAACCGGCCGATCGCCCGGTCGCTGCCCGCGCTCACCCCGTACCTCGCCGCGGCCGTCTGCACCCTCGGCATCCTGTACAACGTGATCGAAAGCGAAAATGTCGACAAGGTGGTCGTGATCACCGGCTGCACCGTCGTGCTGGCCCTGGTCGTCCGGCAGGGCATCATGCTCCTCGACAACATCGCCCTGACCCAGGAACTGGCCCAGAAGGAGAACCACTTCCGCTCCCTGGTCCAGGGCTCCAGCGACGTCATCATGATCGCCGCGCCCACCGGGACCCTGCGCTACGTCAGTCCCGCCGCCGCCGGGGTCTACGGCCGCGAGGCGGAGGAGCTGGTCGGCAGCGAGCTCGCCACCCTGATCCACCCCGACGATCTCGGCAGGGTCGTCCACGAGGTACGCCGCTTCCTCGCCGCGCCGCCCGCCGAGGAGCCCACCACCCGCATCGAGTGCCGGTTCAAGTCGGGCAGCGGCGAGTGGCTCAACGTGGAGTCCACGGTCAACCGCCACCAGGGCGGGCTCATCCTCAACAGCCGGGACGTCACCGAGCGGGTCCGCCTTCAGGCCCAGCTCCAGCACAGCGCCGAACACGACCCGCTGACCGACCTGCCCAACCGCGCCCTGTTCACCCGCCGGGTCCGCCAGGCCCTGACCGGCCGCCGGGCCGGGGACCACAGCACCGCCGTGCTCTTCATCGACCTCGACGGCTTCAAGGCGGTCAACGACACCATCGGCCACCAGGCCGGCGACGAGCTCCTCATCGAGGCCGCCCGCCGACTCCAGGACGCCGTCCGGGCCGGGGACACCGCCGCCCGGCTCGGCGGCGACGAGTTCGCCGCCCTGATCCTGGGCGACGGCAGCCGCGACCGCAGCGCCCGCGAGTACCAGGTGCACGAGATCGCCGACCGGCTGCGCACCACACTCTCCCAGCCCTACCGGATCGCCGGGAGCGAGGTCCGGGTCGCCGCCAGCATCGGCGTGGCCTTCGCCGACCCCGGCATCACCCCTTCGGACCTGATGCGCAACGCGGATCTCGCGATGTACCGCGCCAAGGCGGCCGGCAAGGACCGCGTCGAGCTGTACGCGCCCCAGCTGCAGGCCGAAGTCGTACGGAAGGCCGAACTGGCCGGGCGGCTGCGCACCGCGCTCCACGAGGGCGAGTTCGCCCTGCTGCACCAGCCCGTGGTCTCGCTGGCCACCGGCGAGGTCGCCTCCGTGGCCGCCCACGCCCGCTGGCGCTCCGCCCAGGGAATCCTCTTCACCCCGGCCGAGTTCCTCCGAGTGGCCGAACACGGCGAGGGCGGGGCTCCCGGGCAGGACGCCGCCCGCACCGCCGAGCTGGGTCGCTGGCTGCTGGAGGAGGCCGTGGAGCAGGCCGCTGAGCGACACCGGGCCGGGCACGACGTACCGGTGGCCGTCCGGATGACCGCCCAGCGGCTCCTGGACCGGTCCATGCCGGGCGGCTCGGTGGAGTCCCTGCTGACCCGGCACGGGCTGCCGTCCGGGGCGCTGGTCCTGGAACTCGCCGCCTCCGACCCCAGAGTGCCCTTCGACGAGCTGGAGCGCCGGCTGGCGGCCCTGCACCGGCTCGGCGTACGCATCGCCCTCGACGGCTTCGGCAGCGGCTACGCGGCCATCAGCGCGCTGCGCCGCCTGCCCGTGGACGTGCTCAAGCTGGACCGGGGCCTGGTCGAGGGCGTGGTCGAGTCCGCCCGGCTGCACAAGATCACCGCCGGCCTCTTGCGGATCGCAAACGACCTCGGCATGCAGTCCGTGGCGGACGGGGTGGATCTCCCCGAGCAGGTCATGGCGCTGCGTGCGATGGGGTGCACCCACGGCCAGGGGGCGGCCTTCTCCGGGCCACTCGACGAATACAGGCTGCGGCGAGCTCTCGTGCGAGGTACGTTCCCAGTACCGGGCGGTACGGCCCAGCCCGCCTTGGCCGGAGGTGCGTCCGGGGGATCCATGGTCATCCGTAGAGGCTCACATAATGAGACGCCCGTCCCACCCACTTGACATCGACCTCCCGCCGGAGGGAGGGTCAATGCCATGCGCACCCGAATTCTCGTACTTGGAAAGCGCGTCGGCTGAAGCTGGGACCAGCATGTCCCCGCTCAACACTTCCGACGCGCTCCCCTCGCTTGCCACCTGGCACGAGGGGTTTTTTGTTGCACTGGCACACGCCCCCGGACCCGCTCCGGGGGATCCCCGCTCCTCGTAAAACCCTCAGCTTCGAGAAGAGAATGCCGATGACCGAGCAGGCCACCGGGGCCCACCATCCGCAGCCGCGGCCCCGTTCCGGCGGACACCAGTCCGCCGCAATTGAGCACGTCACGGGTGCGCAGTCCCTCATCCGCTCTCTCGAAGAGGTGGGGTGCGACACCGTCTTCGGCATCCCGGGCGGCGCCATCCTCCCCGCGTACGACCCGATGATGGACAGCAAGAAGGTCCGTCACATCCTGGTCCGCCACGAGCAGGGGGCCGGCCACGCCGCCACCGGCTACGCGCAGGCCACCGGGAAGGTCGGTGTCTGCATGGCCACCTCCGGTCCGGGCGCCACCAACCTGGTCACCCCGATCGCCGACGCGCACATGGACTCCGTCCCGCTCGTCGCGATCACCGGCCAGGTCTCCTCCAAGGCGATCGGCACCGACGCCTTCCAGGAGGCGGACATCGTCGGCATCACGATGCCGATCACCAAGCACAACTTCCTGGTCACCAAGGCCGAGGACATCCCGCGGACCATCGCCGAGGCGTTCCACATCGCCTCCACCGGACGCCCGGGTCCGGTCCTCGTCGACATCGCGAAGGACGCCCTCCAGGCGAAGACCACGTTCTCCTGGCCGCCCGCGATGGACCTCCCCGGCTACCGGCCGGTCACCAAGCCGCACGCCAAGCAGATCCGCGAGGCCGCCAAGCTCATCTGCCAGGCCAAGCGCCCGGTCCTGTACGTCGGCGGCGGCGTCATGAAGTCCGGCGCGACCGCCGAGCTGAAGGTCCTCGCCGAGCTGACCGGCGTCCCGGTCACCACTACCCTGATGGCGCTGGGCTCCTTCCCCGACAGCCACCCGCTGCACGTCGGCATGCCCGGCATGCACGGAGCGGTCACGGCCGTCACCGCGCTGCAGAAGTCGGACCTGCTGATCGCGCTCGGCACCCGCTTCGACGACCGCGTGACCGGCAAGCTGGACAGCTTCGCCCCCTTCGCCAAGATCATCCACGCGGACATCGACCCGGCGGAGATCGGCAAGAACCGCGCCGTCGACGTCCCGATCGTCGGCGACGCCCGCGAGGTCATCGCCGACCTGATCCAGGCGGTCCAGGCCGAGCACACCGACGGCAACGCCGGGGACTACACCGCCTGGTGGAAGGACCTCAACCGCTGGCGCGACACCTACCCGCTGGGCTACGACCTGCCCGAGGACGGCAGTCTCTCGCCGCAGCAGGTCATCGAGCGGATCGGCGCGCTCGCGCCGAAGCACACCGTCTTCGCGGCCGGCGTCGGCCAGCACCAGATGTGGGCCTCGCACTTCGTCAAGTACGAGGAGCCGCGCACCTGGCTGAACTCCGGCGGCGCCGGAACCATGGGCTACGCGGTCCCGGCCGCGATGGGCGCCAAGGTCGGCATGCCGGAGCGTACGGTCTGGGCGATCGACGGTGACGGCTGCTTCCAGATGACCAATCAGGAACTGGTCACCTGCGCGCTGAACAACATCCCGATCAAGGTCGCGATCATCAACAACGGCGCGCTGGGCATGGTCCGCCAGTGGCAGACCCTGTTCTACAACCAGCGGTACTCCAACACCGTGCTGCACGCGGACGAGACCGGCCACGACACCGTCGGCTCCCAGCTCGGCGAGTCCGTCGCCCCCCGCAAGGGCACCCGCGTCCCGGACTTCGTCAAGCTGTCCGAGGCCATGGGCTGCGTGGCGCTGCGCTGCGAGGACCCGGCCGACCTGGACCGGGTCATCGCCGAGGCCAACGCGATCAACGACCGTACCGTCGTGATCGACTTCATCGTCCACGAGGACGCCATGGTGTGGCCGATGGTCGCCGCCGGCACCTCGAACGACGAGGTCATGGCAGCCCGGGGCGTCCGCCCCGACTTCGGCGACAACGAAGACGACTGAGTACGAGAGAGCCCGAGAGAGAGAACGACTCACATGTCCAAGCACACGCTCTCCGTCCTGGTCGAGAACACGCCCGGCATCCTCGCCCGGATCGCCGCGCTGTTCTCCCGCCGCGGGTTCAACATCGACTCCCTCGCGGTCGGTGTCACGGAGCACCCCGACATCTCGCGCATCACCATCGTCGTGAATGTCGAAGACCTCCCCCTGGAGCAGGTGACCAAGCAGCTGAACAAGCTGGTCAACGTGCTCAAGATCGTCGAGCTGGAGGCGCACAACGCCATCGAGCGCGAACTCGTTCTGGTGAAGGTCCGGGCCGACAACGAGACCCGCTCGCAGATCGTCGAGATCGTCCAGCTGTTCCGCGCCAAGACGGTCGACGTCTCCCCGGAGGCCGTCACCATCGAGGCCACCGGCGGTACCGACAAGCTCGGCGCGATGCTCAAGATGCTGGAGCCCTTCGGCATCAAGGAACTCGTGCAGTCCGGGACGATCGCCATAGGGCGTGGCGGCCGGTCCATCACGGACCGCAGCCTGCGCTCGCTCGACCGCAGCGCCTGACAGCCCTGACACCCCGACACGGCTGACACGCCCCGCACCGCTCGCCGTTCGCATGGCGAGACCGAGAAACTCAGATTCCGTTCCCCGCCGTACGGTGGGTGCAACACCAGCGCACCAAGGAGATATCCCAGTGGCCGAGCTGTTCTACGAGAACGACGCCGACCTGTCCATCATCCAGGGCCGCAAGGTCGCCGTCATCGGATACGGCAGCCAGGGCCACGCCCACGCGCTGTCGCTCCGTGACTCCGGCGTCGACGTCGTCGTCGGCCTCAAGGAGGGCTCGAAGTCCAAGGCCAAGGCCGAGGAGCAGGGCCTGAAGGTCGTCTCCGTGTCGGAGGCCGCCGCGTGGGCCAACGTCATCATGATCCTGACCCCGGACCCGCTCCAGGCCGAGATCTACGAGGAGTCCATCAAGGACCACCTCGAGGAGGGCGACGCGCTCTTCTTCGGCCACGGCTTCAACGTCCGCTACGGCTTCATCAAGCCCCCGGCCAACGTCGACGTCGCCCTGGTCGCCCCGAAGGGCCCGGGCCACCTCGTCCGCCGCCAGTACGAGGAAGGCCGCGGCGTGCCCTGCATCGCCGCCGTGGAGCAGGACTTCACCGGCAGCGCCTTCCAGCTCGCGCTCTCGTACGCGGCCGGCATCGGCGGCACCCGCGCCGGCGTCATCAAGACCACCTTCACCGAGGAGACGGAGACCGACCTGTTCGGTGAGCAGGCCGTCCTCTGCGGTGGCGCCTCCGCTCTGGTCAAGGCCGGTTTCGAGACCCTGACCGAGGCCGGCTACCAGCCGGAGATCGCGTACTTCGAGTGCCTGCACGAGCTGAAGCTCATCGTGGACCTCATGTACGAGGGTGGCCTGGAGAAGATGCGCTGGTCGGTCTCCGAGACCGCCGAGTGGGGCGACTACATCACCGGCCCCCGCATCATCACCGACGCCACCAAGGCCGAGATGAAGAAGGTCCTCGCGGAGATCCAGAGCGGCGAGTTCGCCAACACCTGGATGGCCGAGTACAAGGCCGGTCTGCCGAAGTACAACGAGTACAAGAAGGCCGACGAGGCCCACCTGCTCGAGACCACGGGCAAGAAGCTGCGCAAGCTGATGAGCTGGGTCGACAACGACGAGAGCTGATCTCGTACGCGGCGGGGCCGGGGCGGTGTGTCCCGGCCCCGCCGCACATCTCTCGGCAGCACCATGGAGCGCCGGGGAGCGCCAGGAAGCGCCGGTAGTGCCGGTAGTGCCGGAAGCACCGGAATGTAGACCTCCTGTGGCGCGGATTGTCCACCCCGGCCAATCACGGACGGGTGATCCTGCCGTACAGGCGGAGATCCGCTCCGGATCCGCTACTACACTGCACAACACAACGCGTCAGGCCCACAGTGTCGTGCGTCTTCCACGCGGCTACCCCCCTCCACCGCCTGCGGCCATCGGGACGGCCGTCCGCACTGGACTTGTGAGGACCCACGTGAGCTCGAAACCTGTCGTACTCATCGCCGAAGAGCTGTCGCCCGCCACGGTCGACGCGCTCGGCCCGGACTTCGAGATCCGGCACGTCAACGGCGCCGACCGCGCGGCGCTGCTGCCCGCGATCGTCGACGTCGACGCGATTCTCGTCCGCTCCGCCACCAAGGTGGACGCCGAGGCGATCGCCGCCGCCAAGAAGCTGAAGGTCGTCGCTCGCGCCGGTGTCGGCCTCGACAACGTCGACGTCTCCGCCGCCACCAAGGCCGGCGTGATGGTCGTCAACGCCCCGACGTCCAACATCGTGACGGCCGCCGAGCTGGCCTGTGGCCTGCTCGTCGCCACCGCCCGCAACATCCCGCAGGCCAACACCGCCCTGAAGAACGGTGAGTGGAAGCGGAACAAGTACACGGGTGTCGAGCTCAGCGAGAAGACCCTCGGCGTCGTCGGCCTCGGCCGCATCGGTGTCCTGGTCGCGCAGCGCATGTCGGCCTTCGGCATGAGGGTCGTCGCGTACGACCCCTACGTGCAGCCCGCTCGCGCCGCCCAGATGGGCGTCAAGATGCTGACGCTGGACGAGCTCCTGGAGGTCGCCGACTTCATCACCGTGCACCTGCCCAAGACCCCCGAGACCCTCGGTCTCATCGGGGACGAGGCCCTGCACAAGGTGAAGCCGTCCGTCCGCATCGTCAACGCCGCGCGCGGCGGGATCGTGGACGAGGCCGCGCTGTACTCGGCCATCAAGGAGGGCCGCGTCGCCGGCGCCGGTCTCGACGTGTACGCGAAGGAGCCCTGCACGGACTCCCCGCTCTTCGAGCTCGACCAGGTGGTCTGCACCCCGCACCTCGGCGCGTCCACGGACGAGGCCCAGGAGAAGGCCGGTGTCTCGGTCGCCAAGTCGGTGCGCCTCGCGCTCGCAGGTGAGCTCGTGCCGGACGCGGTCAACGTCCAGGGCGGCGTCATCGCCGAGGACGTCCGTCCCGGCCTGCCGCTCGCCGAGAAGCTCGGCCGCATCTTCACCGCCCTCGCGGGCGAGGTCGCGGTCCGCCTCGATGTCGAGGTCTGCGGCGAGATCACCCAGCACGACGTCAAGGTGCTCGAACTCTCCGCGCTCAAGGGTGTCTTCGAGGACGTCGTCGACGAGACGGTCTCCTACGTCAACGCTCCGCTGTTCGCCCAGGAGCGCGGGGTCGAGGTCCGCCTGACCACCAGCTCGGAGTCCCCGGACCACCGCAACGTGGTGACCGTCCGCGGCACCCTGTCGGACGGCCAGGAGGTGTCGGTCTCCGGCACCCTGGCGGGCCCGAAGCACCTCCAGAAGATCGTGGGCGTCGGCGAGTACGACGTGGACCTGGCCCTGGCCGACCACATGATCGTGCTCCGCTACACCGACCGCCCGGGCGTGGTCGGCAAGGTCGGGCAGCTGCTCGGCGAGGCCGGCCTGAACATCGCGGGCATGCAGGTCGCCCGCGCCGAGGAGGGCGGCGAGGCGCTCGTCGTGCTCACCGTCGACGCCGAGGTTCCGGTCGAGGTCCTCGCGGCCATCTCGGCCGAGATCGGCGCGGTCTCGGCCCGTACGGTCAACCTGGTCTGACTTGGTCCGACCTGGTCTGGCCTTGCTCTGGCCGGGTCTGATCAGTACCGAACGCGTGAAGGGCCCGGGGTGCGAACCCCGGGCCCTTTCGCGTACCCCCCGCGCTACGGGGTTCAGCGCGCCGCCCCCGCCGGAGCGTCGGCCGGGGCGGGGGCTTCGACGCCCCGGAGCAGCGCCGCCGCGCCCACCGCCGCCACGAGCAGCAGCGCCGCGCCGCCCCAGGCCGCGTACTGCATCCCGTGGACGAAGGCCTCGCGGGCCAGGGTCAGCAGCTCTTCGCCCGCCTCGCCCCCGATCCGCCCGGCGGTGGCGACGGCGCCGCCCAGGGTCTCCCGTACCGCGGGCTCGGAATCCGCCAGGTCGGCGCGGTAGACCGCGGTACCGAGGCTGCCCAGCAGGGCCATGCCGAGCGCGCCGCCGAACTCCGCTCCGGTCTCCAGCAGGGAGGCGGCGGAACCGGCCTTCTCGGCGGGGGCGGAGGCGAGCGCCATGTCGGAGACCAGCGACATCACGGTGACGATGCCGCTGGCCAGGACCCCGGCGCCGGTCAGCAGGAGCCACAGGGAGTCGGTGCCGACGAGGGCGATGAGGGCGAACCCGGCGGCGGCGAGGGCGAAGCCGCCGGCGACGACGTAGGCCCGTTCGGTCTTCTGGGCCAGGGCGGCGGCGACCGGAGCGGCGGCGGCGATGAAGACCGAGGGGGCGAGGCTCCACAGGGCCGCCTCCAGGGTCCCCATGCCGAGCACGGACTGGAGGTACTGGGTGGTGAAGTACGCCGAACCCATCATGGCGAAGGCGGCGATCGTGTTGAGGCCGACGCCCGCCCCGAAACCGCGGCCCTGGAACAGAGCCCGGCTGACCATCGCGTCCGGGGCGGTGTGCTGGCGCCGCAGGAAGGCGTAGCCGAAGGCCAGGCCGATGGCGACGCAGCCCACGTAGAGGAGGGTGAAGCCCTCGGCGGCGATCTCCTTGAGCCCGTAGACGACCGGCAGTACGGCCGCCGTCGACAGCGGCACGCTCAGCAGGTCGAAGCGGCCGGGGGCCGGGTCCTTGAACTCCGGGACCAGCACCGGGACCAGGACCAGCAGGAGCAGCATCGCGGGCACGTTGATCAGGAAGACCGAGCCCCACCAGAAGTGGTTCAGCATCACCCCGCTCATCACCGAGCCGAGGGCGATGCCGCCGGTCATGGCCCCGGACCAGATGGCGATGGCCTGGCCGCGCTGCCTGGCGTCCTGGAAGAGGTTGCGTACGAGCGCCAGGGTGGAGGGCATCAGGGTCGCGCCGCCGATGCCGAGCAGGACGCGCGCCGCGATCAGCATGTCGGCGCTGGTGGCGTAGGCGGCGGCGACCGAGGCGAGGCCGAAGGCGGTCGCGCCGAGCAGGAGCAGCTTGCGGCGGCCGATCCGGTCGCCGAGGGAGCCCATCGTGATCAGCAGGCCGGCGAGGGCGAAGGCGTAGCTGTCGAAGATCCAGAGCTGCTGGGTGGCGCTCGGGTCGAGTTCCCGGGTGATGGCCGGGATGGCGAAGTAGAGGACGGAGACGTCCATCGAGACCAGGAGGAGGGGTAGCAGGAGGACGGCGAAGGCGGTCCATTCGCGGCGGCCGGCGAGCCGTGATGGGGCGGCGGGGTTTGTCATGAGGAGCAAGGTACAGATGTATTAAACGGGTGTCTATGACGAACGTATGGAACGGATGTGTGGAACTTCCGTCTTGAACGCTTGTCTTGCTACCGTGTCGGCATGGGACATCGCGAAGATCTACTCGAAGGCGCCAAGAAGTGCCTGGTCGAGAAGGGTTTCGTGCGCACCACCGCGCGCGACATCGTCAGTGCCTCGGGCACCAACCTGGCTTCCATCGGCTACCACTACGGCTCGAAGGACGCGTTGCTCACCCAGGCGTTCGTCGCCCTCCTGCATGAGTGGAGCGACGGCTTCGAGGCCGGAGTGACGGGCGAGGGCGGCTCGTTGGAACGGTTCCGAGCCGTTTGGGACGGCGTGCTGACGCAGCAGGCGGCGGCGGCTCCCATCTGGGCGGCCAGCATGGAGGTCGCACTGAGCGGGGAGCGGCTGCCGGAGCTGCGGAAACTGCTCGAGGCCTCGCAGGCGGAGGGTCGCCGCGGCCTGGTCGCGATGTTTACCGGGCAGCCCGAGGAAGAGCTCACCGAACGGGACGAGCGCACGCTGGGCGCCTTCTACCAGGCACTGCTCAACGGCCTGATGATCCAGTGGCTCTTCGACCCCGCGACCGCCGCCACCGCGCAGGAGTTCGCCGAGGGCATGCGCCGGGCCGCCGAGGGCCTGACGCGTTCCCAGGAGGCCTCCGCACAGCCGGAGTAGGCGGAGCGGAACGACCGCCGGGCCTCGTACGTCCCACCCCCGCATCGGACCGATCCGAGGGAGTCGTGGTGGCGGGAACGAGAGCGAGAGCGCACGCGAGAGCCGGGGCCGCAATGACGGCGGCCGTCCTGACGGCCGTCCTGGTGGGCGGATGCGGCAGCGGGTGGGTCACGCAGGGCAGCCCGGCGGACACCCGCCCGCGCAGCGAGAAGGTGGCCGCCGCCTGGGAGGGCTCGGCCGCCGTCCGGCAGTGGCGGGCCGGCTTCCACCCCCTGGACTCCCAGGGCTGGCGGCCGCCGGGCGGTTTCCGCTCCGACGAGGACAAAGCCGCCTACCTGGAGGGGAACTTCGTCCTGTTCGGCGAGGGCACGGCGCCGCTGTTCGGCGACGCGCCTCCGCCTGCGGACGCGACCTCCTTCACGGTGAGCGCGGGCCACGGCGGCTGCGACGCCGGAGCCGCCGTCGACGTCCTGGAGGGCGAGCACACGGTCGTCCTGGCCGGGCGCGTCCTGGTCCGCACCGGCCTGGACGCCGGCGCCGGCTGCGACGCGATGATGCGCATGAAGAGCGTTCCCGTCACGCTGGTCCGGCCGCTGGGCGACCGGCTCCTCCTCGACGCCGCGACGGGCGCCCCGCTGGAGTACGGCCGCTGACGTGCCGCCAGTCGCCAGCCGTCAGCCGTCAGCCGTCAGCCGTGCAAGTGGGACGACTTGAGGGACATGTGGAGCAGCAGGCGGTCCTCGCCCTCGTCCAGGTCGAGGCCGGTCAGCTGCTCCACCCGGGCGAGGCGGTAGTACAAGGTCTGGCGGTGGATGCCCAACGCCGCCGCCGCGCGGCCCGCCTGGCCGGCGCAGTCGAGGAACACCTCGGCGGTACGCGCCAGTTCCCGGTGGACCGGAGTGAGCAGAACCCGGGTCGCCGGGTCGTCCACCGGGTCGGCGGCCAGCGCGGCGAGCATCCGGTACGGGCCGATCGCCGACCACTGGGCCACCGGTCCCAGCCGGGGCTGCGCGGCGGCCGCCCGGGCCGCGGCGGTGGCCTGCGCCCAGGCGGCGGGCAGCTCGGCGAGGGCCCGGACGGGGTCGGAGACCCCGCCCGCCGCTCCCGCCTCGCCCGGGAGCAGCCGCCCCACCGCGGTCAGGGCCGGAGCCAGCGCGTCCGTCGAGCGCGGCCGGAGCAGAACGGCGAGCTGCCCCGCGGCGCCGCCCGGCTCCGCGGGGGTGACGCACAGGGCCGCCGCGCCCGGTACCGACGTCGGCGTCTCCCCGGCCCAGGGCGCCACGCACACCACCGCGAGCAGCCCTTCCCCGGCGGGGCCCAGGGCGACCCGTAGCGCCGCCACCGCCATGTCCTGCTGCCAGCCCCGCCCGGCCGTGAGCACCGCCAGGAACTCCCGCGACAGGTCGGCGCCCGCCTTGGCCTCCTCGGCCAGCAGCACCCCGATCCGCTCGGCCACGTCCATGGCCGCGGCCAGCGCCTGCGGCCCGGGGCCGGGGTCCTGGTCGAGGAGCCACACGTAGCCGTGCACGAAGCCGCGGTGGCGCACGGGCAGACAGATCCGCCCCCGGAAGACTCCCGCCTCCGGCGCCGCAGGGATCCGCACCGGGCCCGTGGCGCGGGTGATGCCGAAGCCCTCGAACCAGGACCGGACGGCCGCCGTCGACTGCCGGGTCAGGATCGAGCGGGTCCGTACCGGGTCCATGGCCTGATCGTCGTCGCTGTCGTGCGCGCCGAAGGCGATGAGGCGGAAGTCCCGGTTCTCCAGCGTCGCCGGGGCGCCGAGGAGCGCCGAGATCTCGTCCACCAGGTCCTGGTAATCGCCCTTCACAGCGGCATTCTCCCATCTCCGCACCCGCTCTTCAGACAAATGTATGAGATCCGGACCACGGATGCGTGACAGCTGTCGATGGCAGAGGATCGTGGAGATCCTTAGGTTTCACGGTGGTTTTACTTGCGTTTTCCCATGCGTCCGCAGCCCACCCCGCGGCGGACCGTATGTCCGCTTCTGCCACCCGTTGGAGGTGCCCCGTGCTGGGTCCCGTGATCCTCGCCGCCTCGCGCAGCGACAAGATGCGCCGCATCGTCTCTGCCGCCCCGGTGACCAAGCCGGTGGTCAACCGGTTCATCCCGGGTGAGACGGTCGACCAGGTCATCCCCATCGTCGAGGACCTCACGCGCAAGGGCCTGGAGATCACCCTCGACGTCGTGGGCGAGGACATCACCACCGTCGAGCAGTCCCACGCCGCCCGCGACGCGTACCTGGAGCTCGTCGGGCGCCTCGCCGAGCTGGGTCTGGGCGAGACGGTCGAGATGTCGGTCAAGCTGTCGATGTTCGGCCAGTCCCTCCCGTCGCCCGCCACCACCCTCAACGGAGAGCCCTCCGGGCTCGCCGCCACATTCCCGGGCGGGCATGAGCTGGCGCTCGCCAACGTCCGCCCCGTCGTCGAGGCCGCCGCGGCCATCGGCACCACGGTGACCCTGGACGCCGAGGACCACACCACCCTCGACTCGATGTTCGCCATCCACGAGGAGCTGCGCCGGGACTTCCCGCAGACCGGCTGCGTGATCCAGGCCTACCTCTTCCGCACCGAGGCCGACGCCCGCCGCCTGGCCGCCTCCGGCAGCCGCGTCCGGATCGTCAAGGGCGCCTACAAGGAGCCCGCCGAGGTCGCGTACCAGGACAAGGCCGAGATCGACAAGGCGTACGTCCGGATCATGAAGATCCTCATGGAGGGCGACGGCTACCCGATGATCGGGTCCCACGACCCGCGCCTGATCGCCATCGCACAGGAGCTCGCCCGGCAGGCCGGGCGCAAACTGGACGAGTACGAGTTCCAGATGCTGTACGGCATCCGCAGCGAGGAGCACCTGCGGCTCGCCGCCGAGGGCCACCGGATGCGCGTCTACACCGCGTACGGGACCGACTGGTACGGCTACTTCATGCGCCGCCTCGCCGAGAAGCCGGCCAACCTGCTGTTCTTCCTCCGCTCGATGATCACCAAGAACTAGGTCAAGGAGTTACCCGAACCATGGATGCTGTGACCCAGGTCCCCGCGCCGGTCAACGAGCCGGTCCACTCGTACGCCCCCGGCAGCGCGGAGCGCGCACGCCTCGAGATCCAGCTCAAGCAGCTGTCCGAGAACCCGATCGACCTCCCGATGACGATCAACGGCGTCAAGCGGATGGGCGGGGGCGAGCGCTTCGACGTCATCCAGCCGCACGACCACAAGTCGGTCATCGGCACCTACGCCAACGCCACCGGGGCCGACGCGCAGGACGCCGTCGACGCCGCCCTGGCCGCCGCCCCGGCCTGGCGCGCGATGTCCTTCGACGACCGCGCCGCGATCATCCTGCGCGCCGCCGAGCTGCTGGCGGGCCCGTGGCGCGAGAAGCTGGCCGCGTCCACCATGCTGGGCCAGTCCAAGACCGCGCAGCAGGCCGAGATCGACTGCCCGTGCGAGCTCGTCGACTTCTGGCGCTTCAACGTCCACTTCGCCCGGCAGGTCCTGGCCGAGCAGCCCCAGGCGAACTCCGCCGGCGTGTGGAACCGCAGCGACCACCGCCCGCTCGAAGGGTTCGTCTACGCGATCACGCCGTTCAACTTCACGGCCATCGCCGGCAACCTGCCGACCGCCCCCGCCCTCATGGGCAACGTGGTCGTGTGGAAGCCGTCCCCGACGCAGACGCACTCCGCCGTCCTGCTGATGGAGCTCCTGGAGGCGGCCGGCCTGCCCAAGGGCGTCATCAACCTGGTGACGGGCGACGGCATCGCCGTCTCCGAGGTGGCCCTGAACCACCCCGAGCTGGCCGGCATCCACTTCACCGGCTCGACCAAGACCTTCCAGTACCTGTGGAAGACGGTCGGCAACAACATCGAGAAGTACAAGTCCTACCCGCGCCTGGTCGGCGAGACCGGCGGCAAGGACTTCGTCGTCGCACACCCCTCCGCGGACCCCGCGATCCTGAAGACCGCCCTGACGCGCGGTTCCTTCGAGTACCAGGGCCAGAAGTGCTCGGCGTCCTCGCGCGCCTACGTCCCGGCCTCCATCTGGAACGACGGCTTCAAGGAGCAGTTCGCGGCCGAGGTCGAGGGCCTCGCCATGGGCGACGTCCGCGACCTGTCGAACTTCATCGGCGCGGTCATCGACGAGCGCTCCTTCGCGAAGAACAAGGCCGCGATCGACCGCGCGAAGGCCGACCCGACCTGCGAGATCATCGCGGGCGGCACGTACGACGACTCGGAGGGCTACTTCGTCCGCCCGACCGTCATCGCGTGCTCCGACCCGGCGAACGAGGTCTTCACGACCGAGTACTTCGGCCCGATCCTCGCGGTGCACGTCTACGACGACGCCGATTACGACACCATGCTGACCCAGATGGAGAACGTCTCGGCGTACGCCCTGACCGGCGCCGTCATCGCCCAGGACCGCTACGCGGCCGCCGAGACGATGGAGAAGCTCCGCTTCGCGGCGGGCAACTTCTACATCAACGACAAGTCGACCGGCGCCGTCGTCGGCCAGCAGCCCTTCGGCGGCGGCCGCGCCTCGGGTACGAACGACAAGGCGGGCGCGGCGTCGAACCTGCAGCGCTGGACCTCGACCCGCTCCATCAAGGAGACCCTGGTCCCGCCGACCGAGTACGGCTACCCCCACATGGGCTGACCGTCCCCTGTAGCCCGCCCCCGCTCCGGTACCCCCAAGCCCGGAGCGGGGGCGGTTCCATGTCCGGGGCCCGGCCGGCCAGACCCGGCTGGACCACGGCTAGTGCTGTGACCGGAAAGGGCCACAGCACTAGACCTCGAAAAGGACCTGGTCCAGGGACTTGCGCAGGAGGTCCGGGACCTCGCAGTCGTCCGCCGGGTAGCCGACCGGGATGACCGCGAAGGCCTTCTCGTTCTCGGGGCGGTTCAGGACGTGGCTCAGGAAGCGCATCGGGCTCGGGGTGTGGACGAGCGCGGCGAGACCGCTGAGGTGGAGGGCGGACAGCAGCATGCCGACCGCGATGCCGACCGACTCGTCGACGTAGTAGTGCTTGCGCTTCGTGCCGTCGGGGCCGAGCCAGTAGCGCTGCTGGAAGACCACGATCAGCGCCGGGGCGTCGGTGAGATGGGTCTTCACGGCGTCCGTGCCGATGGGGCGCAGGGCGGCGAGCCACTCGTCGCCGAGCCGGCCGTCGTAGGAGATCTGCTCCTCCTGCTCGGCCGCGGCGCGGATCTGCTGCCGGATGTCCGGGTCCTTGACGAGTACGAAGGTCCACGGCTGCTGGTGCGCGCCCGAGGGGGCGGTGGCCGCGCAGGCGACGGCATCGCGTACGGCCTGTTCGGGCACGGGGTCGGGGGAGAAGTGGCGCACCGTCCTGCGCTCGTCCATCCGGGCCCTCAACTCCGCCGCGCGCGCGAGCGACTCCTGGCTCGGCATCCGTGCGGGCGTGTAGGCGACGGGCCGGTAGGGCTGGCCGTGGGTGGGCGTCCACTGCTGGGTCTGAGGAGGCATGAACCGAGTTTGCCGAGGGCGGAAGCGGGCTGGCTAGCGTCGTGCCGCGACCTGCTGTCCGTTGTGTCCTGACAGGGGGGCTATGACCGTGGCGATCACCGGCCGATTCGTCGCCGGCACCGCCCGCCGCACCCTGCCTGAGCTGGGCGGGCCGCTGGGACCGGGGCCGGCGCGCCGGAGCCTTCGGACGGCCCGCCGCCCACCGCTGGACCACCCGGCCGCGCACGGCGTACGGACCCTCGGCGACCTGCGCGCCGACCCCGGGGCCGGGCCGGACCACGTCGGTCGCCCAGCCCGTCCCGACGGCGCCGGGAACCAGCCCGCCCGGGAGGCGCGGCGCTGGAGCCGGCTCGCGCACCCCAGCCTGTTTCCGGCCTTTTCGCCACCAGTGCCTGAACGGTGGGGCGCTGTTACCGTCCCCGGATGGACATGTGGGACGCGACCGTCGTACGGCACACCTCGCAGCTGACCGGTGAGGAACTGCGGGAGGTGCGGGGGTTCCTCGATGCCGCCTTCGGCGGGGACTTCGGGGACGAGGACTTCGAGCACGCCCTCGGCGGGATGCACGTGCTCGTACGGGAGGGTGCGGAGCTGGTCGCGCACGGGAGTGTCGTCCAGCGGCGGGTGGTGCACCTGGGTCGCGCTCTGCGGACCGGGTACGTGGAAGCCGTCGGGGTACGGGCCGACCGTCGGCGGCGCGGGCTCGGCGGGCGGGTCATGGACGGGCTGGAGGGCGTGATCGGGCGGGCGTACGTGCTCGGGGCGCTATCCGCGTCGCGGGACGGGGCGACGCTGTACGACAGCCGGGGGTGGCAGGTATGGGGCGGGCGGATCGGGGTGCTCTCGCCCGGCGGGCCCGTCCCCCTCCCCGAGGAGGAGGGGTCCACCTACGTGTGGGCGCCGCCCGGCGGGATGCTTCCGGATCCCGCCGGGCGACTCGACTTCGACTGGCGCAACGGAGACATTCTGTAGAGCGGGTCAGCGTAGAGCGGGTCAGCCCGAGACGCTCGGCGCGCCCGACTCGATGTGGCCCGTGTAGCGGCGTGACCAGGTGCCGTCGGAGTCGGCCAGGATCGTGAAGTCGTACCAGCCGTCGCTGTACGCCACCGCGTTGAAGAAGTCCTCGCGCGAGGATCCGGCCGGGACGGTGTACGTCCACGGGCCGTCCGTACGGTAGGCGTTCGCGCGGATCGTGAAGGTGACCGGGGCGGCGGAGGTGTTGGTCAGCTTGAAGTAGATCGCCGTCCTGCCCGTGCCGGGCTCGACGGCGAAGCGGGCCGCCGCCTCGATCGCCTTGCCCGCCTTCGAGGCGTCGCCGATGAAGCGGCGCAGGAAGCGGTTCGGGCCGTGCATCGAGATGTCGTACTTGCCCGCGCCGCTGCCGGTGCCGATGTTGAAGTAGTCGCTCGACGTGGCGCCGGCGTCCACCGTGTACTGCCAGGCCGCCGTGTCCCGGTACTGGTGCGGGTGGATCGAGAAGTGCGCCGCCCGCTTCGCCTCGGGCCCCTGGTTGGTCATCGAGAACCAGGCCAGGATCTTGCCGGCCGCGCCGAACTCGAAGCGGTCCAGGTTGCCGTTGACCTGGTACGGAAGGGCCCGTGCCGGGCGCGTGCCCGCCTCCTGGGCCGGGAGGGCGTTGTCCTGGGGCACCGGATTGGGCAGCGGGGCGCAGGTGGACTGGCCGATCACCTTGGCGGTGGACGGAAGGCCCGCCGGGACTCCGTAGAGCGGCCGGGTGAAGTCGAAGACGCCGGTCAGGTCACCGGTCACCTTGCGGCGCCACGCGCTGATGTTCGGGCAGCCGGCCGGGGTGCCGAGGGCGGCGGTCCAGGTCTCCATGAAGCGCAGCACCGACGTGTGGTCGAAGACCTCCGAGCTGACCCAGCCGCCGCGCGTCCACGGGGACATCACGATCATCGGCACGCGGAAGCCCAGCCCGATCGGGACGCCGTCCAGGTACTCGCCGGGGGTGCCGGGCGGGGCCACCGGCGGCGGCACGTGGTCGAAGAAGCCGTCGTTCTCGTCGTAGTTGAGGAAGAGGACGGTGGAGTCGAAGACCTCCGGGTTCGCGGCCAGCGCCCGGTATACGAGGTCCACGAAGTGCGCGCCGTCGCCGGGCGGGGCGTACGGGTGCTCGGAGAAGGCCTCGTTGGCCACGACCCAGGAGACCTGGGGGAGCGTGCCCGCGAGCGCGTCCGCGTGGATGGCGGCCGCGATGTCGTCCGGGGTGGAGCCGGTCCTGCGGGGGACCGAGGCCATGCCGCGGTCGTGCAGCGGGTTGCCGGGGGCCGCGTCCGTGAACTTCTTGAAGTACGCCAGTCCGTTGTCGCCGTAGTTGTCCTGGGCGTTCTGGTACACCTTCCAGCTCACGCCTGCCCGCTGGAGGGCCTCCGCGTACGTCTCCCAGGTCAGCCCGGACTCGTCGCCGCCGTCCTTGCTGGAGGCGTCGATCCTGCCGCTCCACAGGAAGGTGCGGTTGGGGCCGGTCGCGCTGAGCGCGGAGCAGAAGTACGCGTCGCAGACCGTGTAGTGGTCGGCGAGCCCGTAGTGGAAGGGGATGTCCGAGCGGTCCAGGTGGCCGAGGGTGCGGGTGTTGCCGACTCCGGTGACCCAGTTGTCCATCCGGCCCTTGTTCCAGGCGGTGTGCTGCGAGGTCCAGCTGTGCGGGAGGTCGCCGGTGCACTGGGCGAGGGTCTCGCTGTCCGCGCCGCCCGCCGGCGGGGTGGCGGACAGCTTCCAGGGGTACTGGCGCCCGCCCCAGTTGGGCTGGTTGAACATGCCCCAGCCGCCCGGGAGGTTGCCGGCGGCGCGGTCGCCGAAGCCGCGGACACCCTTCAGCCTGCCGAAGTAGTGGTCGAAGCCGCGGTTCTCCTGCATCAGGATCACCACGTGCTTCACATCGGTGATCGTGCCGGTCGCGGCTGCCGCGGCCGCCGACGCGGAAGCCGCCGTGGGCAGCGCCGCCCCCGCCACGAGCCCGGCGCCGATACCCACGAAACCTCTGCGGCTGATCGGTGTCACTGGCCCCTCGCCTCCAACTCACGTGCCCCGGCGGCACATTGACCGCAAGAGTGACGGGAGGCGCGGCAAAGGTCTACATCCGTGCGGTAGGAAATCGGTGAACATCCAGGTGGCCGGAATCAGTCGGCGATCCGTACGAGCATCTTGCCCAGATTGTCCCCGCGGAGCATGCCCAGGAAGGCGTCCACGGTGTGGTCGAAGCCCTGCGCAACGGTGGTGTCGGTGCCGATCCGGCCGCTGCGCAGATGGGGGACGAGGAAGTCCTCCAGCTCGTCCTGGAGATTGGTGTGGTGGCGAACCAATACCCCTTCCAGGCGCAGTGACTTGTGGACGACCTCGAAGAGGTTGCGGGGCGCGGCGGGCGAGCGGTCGCCGTTGTACATCGAGATCCCGCCGACCCACGCGACCCGCCCGAAGTCGCGCAGGTTGGCGATGGCGCCCTCCAGGTGGTCGCCGCCCACGTTGTCGACGTAGACGTCGATGCCGTCCGGCGCCGCCTGCGCGAGCTGCTCGCCGACCGGACCGTCGTGGTAGTCGAAGGCCGCGTCGAAGCCGAGGGCCCCGGTGAGGTGGCGGACCTTCGCCGCCGAGCCCGCGCTGCCGATGATCCGGCGGGCGCCGAGCAGCCGGGCGATGTGGCCGGTGGCCGTGCCGACGCCGCCGGCGGCGGCGGAGACGAACAGGTCCTCGCGTTCCCGCAGGGCGGCGGTCCGGGTCAGGGCGGCGTACGCGGTCAGGCCGGTCCCGCCCAGGATGGAGAGGTACGCCTCCAGCGGGACCCCGTCATGGCCGCGCAGTGTGCGGGCGCCGTCCACGCCGAGGGTGACGAGCGCGTGCGTACGCCAGCCCTCGCGGTGGAAGACCAGGTCGCCCTCCCGCAGCCCCGGGTCGCGGGAGGCGATCACCCGGCCCACCGAGCGGCCTTCCAGGGGGGTGTTCAAGGTGAAGCCGTCGTCGCCGCCGTCCATCATTCCGCGGTGGTACGGGTCCACCGAGAGCAGCAGGTTCTCGACGAGGGCGGTGCCGGGCGCCGGCTCCGGGACCGGGGAGGCGACGCAGGCGAAGTCGGTGGCGGTGGGGAAGCCGGTGGGGCGGGCGGTCTGGTGGACGGCGTATGCGGTGTGCGGGGTCATGGCGATGACCGTAGGAAGGAATCAGCGGGCCGGGCAGGGGGTTGGGCTCATCGAAGCCGCACATCCATGAATGCCGCTCATAGACCGAGGTGGGAGCCCCGTGACCGAACTCGCCCCGCAAGAACTGCGGATCCTGGTCGCCGTCGCCGAAACCGGCGGCTTCTCGGCCGCGGCGGGCGTTCTCGGGATCAGCCAGTCCGCCGTCTCCCACTCGGTGCGCGGCAGCGAGGCCAAGATCGGCGCGGTGCTCTTCGAACGGGGCCGCGGCGGGGCCTCGCCCACCCCGGCGGGGGAGCGGGCCGTCGCCCTGGGCCGGCGCATCCTGCGGCTCTACGAGGTGCTGGGCGCGGAGGCGCGCGGCGCGGGCCGGCCGGGCACCGGACCCGACGCCGCCGGGGGCGCCCTCGGGGGACCGCTGCGCGTCGCCGCCTTCCGCAGCGCCGCCCTGCACCTGCTGCCGCCCGCCCTGGAGCGGCTCACGGCCCGGCATCCCGGCATCCGCCCCGAGGTCAGGGTCGTGCGCGAACTGGGCCCCGGAACGGCCGGGGAGGTCGCGGCGGGCCGGGCCGACCTGGGCATCGCCACGCTGGGCGGCTCCGCCGACCTGCCGCCGGGGCTGCTGAGCGGAGTCCTCGCGCAAGAGGCGTACTCCCTCGTCCACCCGGCCGGACACCGCGACCCGAGGTCGCTGCCCCTGCTGGACTGGGACGAGAACTGCGGCTCGTACACCCGCGCCTGGTGGGCGGCCCAGGACTGGATCCCGCGCGCCACCGTCAAGGCGGAGGACGACGCGATGGTGCTGACGATGGTCGGCCGGGGGCTCGGGATGGCGATCATGCCCGAGCTGTCGCTCCGCGAGGCCGGTGAGGCGGTGGAGATCACCCGTCTGGGGCCTGAGGGACCGGTGAGGAAAGTGGGGTACGTCACCACACCGGAACTGGCCGCGACGCTCACCGTCAGGGCTCTGATCAGGGAACTTCGAGCCGACAAGGGCTGAAACGGAAGGCGGCGCAGGGGCCCTTTCGAGGGTTCCCCGTCTCAGATACTAGGAAGTCCGAGTAATTGCGGAGACATACAGCGGCGGCTGACCTAGCTTTGTAGGAGCCGAACGTCTCGCCGATCCGGCGAATGGCGGTCGAGAGCGCGCGCCCTTTGGCAGGCAACCCCTGCGGCGCACCGCTCCCCGCCTCTTCCGGCGCCTTGAAGGAACCCCTCATCCGTGGCCCCGCCACGCCGTGATCTCAAGGAGTCGATCACCATGACCCCCACCACCGCCGCAGCCCGCCGCGTCCGCCACTCCTCCCCGGCCGACGCCGACCGCAAGAACGCCGCCGCAGCCCTCCAGCGCGCCCTGGACCGCCGCGACAACGGCGGTTCGACCGGCCACTGAGCCCCAACCGGCCATCGAGTCGGAACTGACGCGGCCCCGGCATGTCGCGTCCGCACCGGTCCAAGTGATTGGTCCGAATGCTGGACGCCATATGTCTGAGGGCTGGGACACGGAGTACGGTTTCGCCATGTCGACCAGCATCAATCTCGCAGTGATCCCCGGTGATGGCATCGGCCAGGAAGTCGTGGCTCAGGGCCTCAAGGTCCTTACCGCGGTCCTGCCCCAGGATGTGAAGCTGGAGACCAAGGAATACGACCTCGGCGCCCAGCGCTGGCACCGCACCGGTGAAACCCTCCCGGACGCGGAGCTCGCGGCCCTCAAGCACCACGACGCGATCCTCCTGGGCGCCATCGGCGATCCCTCGGTCCCGTCGGGCGTGCTGGAACGCGGTCTGCTGCTGAAGCTCCGCTTCGCCTTCGACCACTTCATCAACCTGCGCCCGTCGAAGCTCTTCCCCAACACGGCCAGCCCGCTCGCCGGCCGTCCGGAGATCGACTTCGTCGTGGTCCGTGAGGGCACCGAAGGCCCGTACACGGGCAACGGCGGCAGCCTGCGCACCGGCACCCCGGCCGAGGTCGCCACCGAGGTCAGCGTCAACACCGCGTACGGCGTCGAGCGCGTCGTCCGCGACGCGTACGAGCGGGCCAACGCCCGCCCCCGCAAGAAGCTGACGCTGGTCCACAAGAACAACGTCCTCGTGTACGCGGGCCACCTGTGGAAGAACATCTTCGACAAGGTCGGCCAGGAGTACCCCGAGGTCACCACCGACTACCTGCACGTCGACGCGGCGACGATCTTCTTCGTCACACAGCCCGAGCGCTTCGACGTCATCGTCACGGACAACCTCTTCGGTGACATCCTCACCGACCTGGCCGCGGCCGTGACCGGCGGAATCGGCCTGGCCGCCTCCGGGAACATCAACCCGACCGGCGCCTTCCCGTCCATGTTCGAGCCCGTCCACGGCTCCGCCCCGGACATCGCCGGCACCGGCAAGGCCGACCCGACCGCGACGATCCTCTCCGTCGCCCTCCTGCTGCGCCACCTCGGCTACGAGGCCCAGGCCGTCCGCATCGAGGACGCCGTCTGCGCCGATCTGGCCGAGCGCGACGGGACTTTCCGCTCCACCGACGCGATCGGCGACGCTCTCGCCACGCGAGTAGCCGGCTGACCCGGCAGCTCCATTCCAGGAAGCGCCGGGTCATGACAGCGACCCGGCGGCTTCTCCTGTGCGGCCCCGGGTGCCACCATCTCCCCTGGGCCGCTCTCACCGTGTTTCACCGGAGCCTGCCCTCGCGCGATAATCGAACGCGAGGCCGCGGAATACGGGGAAGCTCGGACGTCCTAGTACGCCGTGAGCGCGGTCCGCCCTACCCAACCGGTGAAGGACAAGCACTCATGACGACGCCCACGATCGAGCTGAAGCCCTCCTCGAACCCTCTGTCCGACGCGGAGCGCGAAGCGATCCTGGCAAGCCCCGGTTTCGGTCGCCACTTCACCGATCACATGGTGACCATCAAGTGGACCGAGGGGCGCGGCTGGCACGACGCCGAGCTGGTCCCGTACGCGCCACTGTCGATCGACCCGGCCAACATGACCCTGCACTACGCGCAGACGATCTTCGAGGGCCTCAAGGCGTACAAGCAGCCCGACGGCACCGTGGCCACCTTCCGCCCCGAGGCCAACGCCGAGCGGTTCCAGACCTCCGCCCGCCGCATGGCCATGCCGGAGCTGCCGTCCGAGCTCTTCATCGCCGCGTGCGACGCCCTCATCCAGCAGGACCGCGGCTGGGTCCCCGACTCCGGCGAGGCCTCGCTCTACTTGCGGCCGTTCATGTTCGCGTCCGAGGTCGGCCTGGGCGTCCGCCCGGCCAACGAGTTCCTCTTCATCGTCATCGCCTCCCCGGCGGGCGCCTACTTCCCCGGTGGCGTCAAGCCGGTCTCCGTCTGGCTCTCCGAGGACTACGTCCGCGCCGTCAAGGGCGGCACCGGCGCCGCCAAGACCGGCGGCAACTACGCCGCCTCCCTCGTCGCCCAGGCGCAGGCCGCCTCGCACGGCTGCGACCAGGTCGTCTGGCTCGACGCGGTGGAGCACCGCTGGATCGAGGAGATGGGCGGGATGAACCTGTACTTCGTGTATGGCGACCGGATCGTCACCCCCGAGCTCACCGGCTCGCTGCTCCCCGGCATCACCCGCGACTCCCTCCTCACCATCGCCCGCGACCTCGGCTACACCGCCGAGGAGGGCCGGATCAGCACCGAGGACTGGAAGCGGGACAACGAGAACGGCACCCTGACCGAGGTCTTCGCCTGCGGCACCGCCGCCGTCATCACCCCGGTCGGCTCGGTCAAGTCCGAGCGCGCCAACTGGACCCAGGGCAACGGCGAGCCCGGCGAGGTCACCATGAAGCTCCGCAAGGCGCTCCTGGACCTCCAGACCGGCCGCGCCGTCGACACCCACGGCTGGATGCACCCGCTCGGCTAGACCTCACGGCCCGTACGTACCGCCCCGCCCCGCCCTTCGTCCAGCGATCGAGG